>JASJAT010000073.1 GCA_030066885.1 Arenicellales bacterium
TGGAAAAGTGTTAAAATACAATCAGTTATCCGAGAAGGGCGGTGAAGTGTGACAGGTCCGCTCAAGGATCGAAGTGTGAAATGTGTGAATTTCAGCGTGGGCCTTGCCACACTATCGAACTTGAAAAGTGTCACAGCCCGTTTGACGGTATAAACCTTAGGAAAGAGAGCATGATCGTTCGTGTGAACGGGTAAGCATGATGATCAAGGTAGGCAAACAAACGCTTATCATTGCAAGCCTATTGTTTGCAGCGGGGGCCTACGTCGTATTCGTTTTTTTTCCGATTGTGGCCAACACCTACGTCCTCGGTTATGGCGGCCGCTTCACTGAAGATCGTTTCGAGGTGACACGGATTCTTACAAAGGGTCCCGCTTATGAAGCCGGTCTCAGGCGTGGAGACACCATATACAATCAGGCAGGCCACCCTACAACCGAGTGGTATCACTGGTATACAACGGACTTAACAACCTATAACAAAGCCAGGGCTGAGCTGCTACGAGAGCCTGCGGTGTACACTCTATCCCTGGGGCCGCCTCAGCGTGACCTGGAATTCCAACCCCGGGCTTTGACCGTGCGTGAGGTGCTCTCTCTATATGGGGTTCGGATATTCCTGATATTTTTCGTACTGGGACTTACCGTCTATATCCTCGTCTCTAGGACAAAAGAGCGAAGCGCATTCTTGACCTGTATGTGCTTTTGCTTTGCCGTCATCTGGTTTGCAAGTGATCAGCCGTACTGGCCGCAATTTAACTCGCCATTGATCCGGGAACTCAGCGTAGGCTGGTCGAACTTTGTGGATCTCCTGGAGGTCTTTTCCATACAGATCGTTCTGGGAATCTTGCTGCACATGGCACTGGTATTTCCTCAGGAACGCCCAGTATTGGAGAGGAACAGGTGGTTGCCAGTACCGATTTACTTCGCAGCGCTGGTCGTGCCGGTCGCCATTCTGTTGTTTGGAGAAGGTGAGTTAGCGATCAGGATAATGAGTATTTATAAGCCCCGGATAGTAGTCAATTCGGTATTGATCATCTTGATAACCGCGTTGATGGTAGACAGTTATCGGCGGTGCGATTCACCTGCATACAAAGAGCAGGCCCGTTGGATAGTCATCTCCATGGGCATCGTGGCGGCAGCTCACCTCGTTTTCTGGAACATACCAACCCTGCTCACAGGAAGTGCTCTGGCCTCAAACTACAACTGGATGCTTCTTACTGTGGTGCTGCTACCGATTTCTTTAACCATGTCGATCACGAACCACGAGTTGTTTGGTATCAGAGGTATGATCCGCGGCCGTATCAGGTTGTTGGAGACGATGCTCAATCGGGAGAGGAGGTTGGTCGGTACCCGTGACCTGAACATACAGAGTATGCAACGGGAGATCCACCGACTTGAAGAAGCGCTCGAGCAATATACGGTAATGGAACAACAAGACGTACCCGATTCCAACGAGGGGCTTGAGAAACTGGAAAGGCAATACCCGGAATTGAACACTATTCGGCAACAACGACTAATCGGTATTAGTCCGCTATGGAAAGAAGTGTTCGAGCAGACGGTATTGGCAGCACACGGAAAGGGGCCGGTTATGATTGTGGGAGAGTCAGGTACAGGAAAGACGGATGTGGCATGGGCTGTTCATCGATTGAGCGACCGAAAGGATGAAGTATATAAAGAAATCAGTTGCGCCCAGTTTGAGCATACAGATCCGGCATTTGCCTTGGGCAGACTTTTTGGAATCGGCTCTGGCCATGGTTTGCCCAACGTAGCCAAGGAAGGCAGGAAGGGGCTGCTGGAGGAGTGCGACGGCGGTACGTTGTTGCTGGATGACTTTGATCGGTTACCGCTTAATGTTCAAGACTTGTTTCTATATCCGTTGGAGGGCAAACGCTTTGATCCGGGAATTGGGTCGGGGCCTAGTAAAAACGTATCGGTGAAGTTTATTTTCGCCACCAATAGTGAGCCCGAGCGTCTGGTCGAAGATGGTAGGTTTCGCAATGACGTTTTGGCCCGAATGGTTACCCGGATAAATATCCCGCCCTTGCGGCAAAGAAAAGAAGACATACCGTTGTTGGTAGAACACTTCATCAAGCAGTTCTCTTTGGAGCTTGGACACGATATCTCAGTTGTTTCAACAAAAGCGTTGAACCTTCTGCAGGGATACTCTTACGAATCAGGCAATGTCCGAGAGCTAAGGGCTGAACTTCAAAAAGCCGTCAGTAAAGCTTTATTGGAAGACGACAACATACTGCGTGCGGGTTACCTGTCCGAAAAGATGCGGGTTGAGTCAATTGAAGGAAGCACAACTACCCCAAGGCAGACCGGCGACGAACCTGCAAAGGATTCAAAACTGGTCGATTCAGTAGAGCTCGACGTGCTGAGGCGGCACCGGTTTCAGATCACTTCAGCCGAAGCGGAGTTGGGTTACAGCCACAAGTCGAGAACTCTTTCCAACCACTTGCGCGGCATGTGCATCCAGGCGTTGGTCGACTCTTCCTGGGATACTGGGCTGGCTGCGAAAACCCTGGCCGGTGAAAACAACCAGAAAGAAATTTACAAACTAAAAGCGAAAATCGAGCGCTTTGTAAACAGAATCGAAGAGAATATTAAGAACAAAACCGAGAATAAGCTGTTCAACAACCTCCCCATGGTTTATCACGAAGCCTTGAACAAAACTATCGCCAAGATGAGTGAAGCCCGCAGATTGCATCGGGATCATGAATGATGGCCCCAACTAGATTCTTGCGTCAGCAGACGTCCTATTCTTACTTTTGAACGTTCGAGAATTGACTAAGGTAGACGAAATGTTGCTCGGTGTTGTTGTTGGGTATTCAAGATTGGCAACCAAGCCATTAACTCGCGACTGGAATATTGCTAGAAAATCGAAAGGCCCGCTAGTCAAAGGGCCGCTTTGCGTTTAACGGAAGATCAGTGATTCTCCTTGAATGCCCGCTTTGGAGTATCTGGTGCTTACGAGTGATGTGTAACGTGAAGTCAAACTCAAAGCGTTGTCCTCAAGATTGAGTCTCAACTTATAAATCTAAAGTTAATGGACATTGTATTGCTTCATTCTTGGCGTGCTTTGCGCCTTTGCGAGAGCACACTTGTTTTCAGGATGGGCAAAGCATGCGTGTTGTCATCGCGGCGGGGGCACCGCTCCTACAGCCAAGAAGAGCTCATTCGCTTTTCGTCGCCCACAGATCATGGGCATCGGTATGCTGCACTATACCCCGCACCATATCCCCAGGATTGACATCGGTGCTGTCCAGATAGACATTACCGTCGATCTCGGGGGCGTCGGCGGTACTGCGCCCCACAGCGCAAGTATCCTGTAGCTCGTCAATCAGAATGTCTATAGTGCACCCTAATTTTCTTTCCAACCGCCTTGTGCTAATTCGTTCCTGTACCTGCATGAAAAGCTCATAGCGTTCTTCTTTTATCTCTTCTGGGACTGCATCGGGAAAGTCGTTTGCCCGTGCGCCATCAACCGGGGAATACTTGAAACAACCCACGCGGTCCAATTGTGCCTGCTCGAGAAAATCCAGCAATTGCTCGAAATCTTGCTGCGTTTCCCCTGGAAAACCAACGATAAAAGTACTTCTTATGCACAGTTCGGGGCAGAGGTCGCGCCAGTTTTCTATACGAGCCAAGGTGTCTTGCGCGGCAGCGGGTCGCTTCATCAACTTAAGGATGCGGTGGCTGCCGTGCTGAAAGGGGATATCCAGGTAAGGCAAAATTTTACCTTTCGCCATTAAGGGTATTACCTGGTCCACGTGGGGATACGGGTAAACGTAGTGCAAGCGTACCCATACACCGAGTGAGCCAAGTGCTTCGCAAAGTTCAAACAGGCGAGTTTTAACCGGCCTTCCGTGCCAAAAACCGGTACGGTATTTGATATCGACGCCGTACGCACTCGTATCCTGCGACACGATGAGTAACTCTTTGACCCCTGCGTCGACCAACCTCTCGGCTTCTTGCAGGACGTCACCGGCAGGTCGACTCACCAGTTCGCCGCGCATCGAGGGGATAATGCAGAAAGTGCAACGGTGGTTGCAGCCTTCTGCGATCTTTACGTAGGCGTAGTGTGGTGGCGTAAGCTTGACTCCTTGGGGTGGAACCAGGTCTGTGAACGGGTCGTGGGACTGAGGTGGTGGCAGCTGCTGGTGTACTGCCTGCATAACGTCTTGGTATGCGTTCGGGCCAGTTACGCTCAAGACCTGTGGGAATTGCCCGTATATCTCGTCTTTGCGGGTACCCAGGCATCCGGTCACGATAACACTGCCATTCTCATCCAGTGCTTCGCCGATTGTTTGCAGCGATTCTGCTTTGGCTTCATCGATAAAACCGCAGGTGTTGACGATGACCAGTTCTGCTGCGTCGTAGGTTGATACGACGTCGTAACCTTCGGTCTTCAGTTGGGTAAGAATTCTCTCTGAATCGACCAAGGCCTTGGGACAACCCAGGCTGATGAATCCGACTTTACCGGCCACGGTTAAACGGACCTTATAGAATCGGGAGGCTAGCCGGCATACTGCACAAGAACTGTACTCATCAAGGGATCCATTAACTCCCCCTATCCTGAAAATAATGCAAGTCATTGCGATGCGCAAAGCGCCGCGGCAATCCAGAACAGTGTATTTCACGGGATTGCTTCTTGTGAATCATGCGCTTTCGATTGTTTTTATATCTCTGCATCCGCAACGACCTTTAATTTGTTATGGTTCGCGATATATGCAGCATACGCCGCCTTCGTGCAATATGCGGGCTGGAAGAAAGTCGCGTTGTTGTCACTTTAGCTCTGCTCCTTTTCTTGCGAATGTAGGCCTGGGATTGAGTTAAACTATACTGTGGTGATTTCGACTTAAGTGTACCCTATGCTGGCTTATCGCACGACACCCATTCCAGACAGTCGTTTTGTCATTGAAGATTTTGAACCTGCCTATCTCAATCTTTACCGCAACGGTCAATTGGAGCAACGTGTGCAAGACGCGCTCAAGGAACTGGAAGATTGTTGTGCGTGCCCACGCAACTGCCATATCAATCGACTGAAGGATGAACAAAAGGTATGTAACACGGGCCGCTATGCTGTTGTTTCGAGCGCGTTTCCACATTTCGGGGAGGAAGATTGCTTACGCGGATGGAACGGGTCAGGCACGATATTCTTTGGCTTGTGTAATTTGCGTTGTGTCTTTTGCCAGAACTGGGATATCTCTCAAAAACACAACGGTCAAGTCTGCACTGCGGAAGAAATAGCAGATCTGATGCTAGCCCTACAGCAAAAGGGTTGCCACAACATCAACTTTGTTACGCCTGAGCATGTTGCACCACAAGTCGTAGAAGCGGTTGCGATAGCAGTGCCACGCGGGTTGCACCTTCCAATCGTCTATAACACCAGCGCTTATGATGCAATCGCTTCGTTGAAGTTGATGGAGGGAATCGTAGACATATACATGCCGGACTTTAAGTTTTGGACAAAAGAAAGCGCCCGGCAGTTCACCAAAGCGAAAGACTATCCCGAGCGGGCCCGGCAGGCCATTCGAGAAATGCACCGACAGGTTGGAGTATTGCGATTTGGTCAAGATGGTTTAGCAAAACGGGGTGTTCTTGTACGGCACCTGGTCATGCCCGGAATGTCTGATGAAGCTGGACAGATCTGTGCCTGGTTGGCGGAGGAGCTGTCAGCCGATACGTATCTCAACGTAATGGATCAATATCGGCCTCAATATCAGGTAGGTAAAGTTGCTAAATACGAGTCGATAGATCGCTGTCCCGATTCCCGGGAGTTATCGATGGTCAAGGATGTGGCAAAAGAGGCAGGGTTGTGGCGATTCGATAGCCGGTGGTGATGCGAAACAAGTGACCCCTTTCGTAGAGTATTTTAAGCAACACGGGGAATTCTCCGACCCCAAGTACTATGACGATCAGCTACAAGCTTTTCCAGACGATCTAACGGGCATCTGTAAGGTCATACATGGATTGATCATTCATCCGTTTCTGACTGCAAAATATGGCGTCGAGATCGATGATGACCGGATCAACACCGAGCAACAGGCGAGAAGTGTCGTAGAGATTTTAGACAATATTTGTCGTATTCAAAACGCGCCTCTTACCCAGGTGCGCCCGCCACATCAGCGCACAGTCGGTACTTGTCGTAACTTTTCCTTGTTGCTCTGCAGTGTCCTCCGCACCAAAGGGATCGCTGCACGGCTAAGGTGTGGTTTTGCGACTTACTTTGAGCAACACCGGTATGAAGACCATTGGATCTGTGAATACTGGTCTGATGCTGAAAAAGCTTGGGTCAGAGTAGACCCGCAACTGGATGATTTGCAGGTACAGATGTTGGCTATCGACTTTGATCCTGGCAACGTGCCTATTGATGTCTTCTTGTATGCGGGAGAGGCCTGGATTATGTGCCGAAGAGGAAGAGCGGATCCGGCCAGTTTTGGTGTGCTCGACTTGAGTGGTCTCGGTTTTATCAAGGGAAATATCGTGCGGGATATTCTGGCGTTGAATAAGATCGAGACATTACCTTGGGACCTAGGTTGGGGGATGCTCGACAAAAACTATTTGCAAAGGGTTGATCACGGTGAGTTCGCTTATGTCGACCGGCTCGCTAGATGCAGTGCAAACTCTTTGGTTCATTTAGCGCACAGTTTTTTTAAGGATGATGAAAAGATCCGGTTCCCCGAGGGCTGGGACTTGTCCATGGCACCAACCATCGCACAGTTGAGTGATGAAAGTCACCGTATGTGAGCTCACTAATAACTGGCTATCCTCAGACGGAGCGTGGGATGGATTCGTGGCACAGATCGAAAGGGAAGGTAGTGACCTTGTCGTTTTGCCTGAAATGGCGCTATACGAGTGGCTGTCGGGCGCAAGAGACGTCAACCTCAAGCAATGGGACTCCGCGGTTGAGGCCCATGACTATTGGATTGAGCGATTCGAAGATCTAACTGCTTCAATAGTTGTGGGCTCGCGGCCAGTGGTGCATAACGGCAACAGATACAATGAAGGGTTTGTCTGGCACCGCGACATTGGTTATCGGGCAGTACATACAAAGTACTATTTGCCGGATGAAGAAGGTTATTGGGAAGCCAGTTGGTACCAAAGGGGAAAGTGCATCTTTGAGGCTGCCGCGGTTGCCGGTGTAAACATCGGCATGATGATATGTACCGATTTATGGTTTCAAGTTCACGCCCGTGCTTACTCGAAACAAGCAGTCCATCTTTTGATTTGCCCAAGAGCTACTCCAGTTCACACAACAGACAGGTGGATTGTTGGTGGTCGAGCAGCAGCAGTTGTGACTGGCGCCTATTGCCTGTCCTCCAACTTGAATGGACCAAACTTAGAAGGCCCGGACTTTGGGGGTGCGGCCTGGATCATAGAGCCCCATTTGGGCGAAGTCGTCGATACGACTTCGGGACACAAACCTTTCTTGACCAGGGATATCGATATCAAAGAAGCAGAAGCGGCCAAATTGACCTATCCCCGTTATGTGCAAGACTAGTGTGAAGGAATAAAGGTTAAAGTTTAAAGTTGAAAGTTTAAAGAATCTATTGTTTTAGTATCACAATTTAACTTTAAACTTTGTACTTTAAACTTTTATACTAAATTAGTAGTTCGTCTATACGGTGAATCTCGTAGTCGGCCTGTTCCCGTCTGCGTTGTATGGGCTCTGACATGGGGTCATCCAAAAATTCCAAGGTAATCGCAGTATCCATTCCGGCATTTTTGGCGCCAACCAGTTCATCGTTGCCTCCGTCCCCGACAAACAAACACTGGCCGGGTGATAACCCCAGCTGTGTCAAACTGTGTAGGTAAATCTGCTTTTCCGGCTTGATGTATCCAACGTTGCAGGAAAAAACCGCACTGTCAAAATAAGCAGAAGCCTCTGTCTGCGACCAACCGGATACTTCGATTTGATCTGCGTTGCTAATGAGTCCGAGCGCCTTCCCTTGTTGCTTCAGTTCTTTAATAGTACTCAGAACGTGTGGGTGGATGTCCGAAAGCGCCGTCCTGAATTGTTCTAAACGGAGTTGTGAAGCGCGTTCTGTCTTGTCTGGTGTGATGGTCGGGTCTATCTTGGAGACGATATCCATGATGACCTCAGTGGGTTTCGATATCTTCCCCCTGAGTCGATCTTCTGCGTCGCTAAATGTTGCTTGTCGCCACTGTTCTTCTGGTATCTCGAGGTAGTCCCATACTAAAAATTTTGAAGCCCTGATGTTCGTCAAGCTGATCAGCGTATGAAACAGATCAAAGATTACCGCATCATATTTTGTAAGATCCGGTTTCAATGCCAGTGATCGGGAAAGGGAAAAGTGAGAGGGTTGTCCTAGTCCGTTGTTGGTGGGGTCATCGGAATCGGGAACGGAGTTATCTTGCCCGATTTTTCATCGCTGCTTGAAATAATTTTGTTTTTCCCTTCCTTCTCGACCTCGTCGATCCTCACCACGGCATGCAAGGGCAGGTAAGTTCGCTTAACACCGGAAAACTGGGATTTCAATTGTTCTTCAGACGGATCGACCACCAGTTTAGAGCGTTCACCAAATATGATGTCACCGACTTCCACAAACGCGTAAAGGCTGTTTTGGCTCACCTCACGGGCATACAATTCAATTATGTTGCCCTGATTATGAAAAATGATCCTATAAATACTTTTTTTCGGGTTATTCATGGTTCGTTACTAAAAATCTATATAACGGGTTGGTGTTTAACAGTCTGTTTCCATCTATTCTTTACCTCATAACCAACTCCGCGCCCGCGCCCCCACCTCGTGCGCAAGCCTAATGGGCTTCAATCTCGGCAATATGATTCCTGCACATCATCGTATTGTGGAGGTGGCGTATTTTATTCATCTATAGGGCCAGTATGAAGTACTTTCAAGGCATAATTGATAATAATTATGAATATAGCTGACCTCCAACAGAATGGAAAAAAGGACTAACGCGGGGTACCTCCGTGCGTTTCTGCAACAACTGGACCGCACTTACCAGGCCCAGACATCGACTACACCCTCGCTCGAGGAAAAGCATTTTGCTTTATCCGTAGCTACGGTCGGCCTGGACGACTGGTTGATTAGACATGGGCGGCCTAGTCCACTGCAAGTGGCAACTATCGGCCCCACACAAGTAGGTAAAAGTACCGTTGTCAATTTGTTGCTGGGTGTGGAGCAGGCGGAGGTTAGCCCACTCGCGGCATATACGAATCAACTTTTTGGATTTGCGCAGACCAAAGATACTAAGGGCTATGAATGGGTTAACGAAGTGCTAGGCGAGCCTGAGTTGAAATTGCATCCGGTTAAATCACGCGGTGATCTCGACTCGATTATTTGGGATACACCGGATTTTGATTCACACCGGTCGCATGACTACCGTGCTCTCATTGCAAAGATCTGCGCGTTGGTCGATGTTTTTGTGTTGGTGGTCAGCAAGGAGAAGTATTCAGATTTGTCGGTTTGGAATACATTGAAGTTATTGCGACCACTAAATAGGCGACTCATCGTGTGTCTCAATAAAGTCGCATCGGATGCATCTATCTTAACGGAAGCGGTTCGTTCACGATTGAAAGAAACGGAATGGCAGGGGGTTGATGTACCTGTCATCGTTCTCCCTTATATTTCCCGGCGCAACCCTTTTGATCAGTTAGTCCATTGTACCCCCGTGGATACACTACGAACATGTGTTTTTGATCTGGCCAACCAATGCGACCATGAATGTCGATATACCGGTGTACAGAGTTTTATCGCGGAAAACTGGGATGCATGGCTACAGCCGGTGAGGGGTGAAGTACGTGCTGTAAACAAATGGCATGAAGAAGTTGGTCAGCACGTGCAAGAGGCATTAACAGATTACCAGGAACAGTATCTCAACCACTCAGTTCACTACGATGTGTTTAACCAGGTGGTACTACGACTACTTGAACTTTTAGAAATACCCGGCCTTGGACAACCGCTCACTAAACTCCGCAAAGCTTTGACTTGGCCTGTGCGAGCTGTACTTGGGTCTTTTAGGCAGAACAAAGAGATCAGTAAGGAAACCTCAGAAGCCGCTATCTTAGAAGACATAGTCGAACACGCTTTGCTGTCGTTGCACACGAAGAGCACTCGGCATGCTGCTGAGCCAGGTCAAGGCGGGCATTGGTGGGGCACGCTAAACCGGGCTTATCGTACTGAGGCAGAAGCAATACGTCAGCGATTTCCTTCAGCAATTGACCGCTACCAGCAAAGCTTCTTCCCGGAAATCGAAAAAGCAGCAGACTCTATCTATACCCGGTTACAAGAAAATCCGGTGATGTTAAACACCCTTCGTGCCACCAGAGTGAGTGCCGATATCGCCGCTGTGGTCGTTGCGATTAAAACGGGCACAATGGGAATTAGCGAGGCATTGTTGACGCCGGCCATGCTATCTGTGACTTCAACCCTGACAGAAGGTGCAGTGGGAACTTATGTCGGGACCATTCGCGAACACTTAAAAGATCATCAGTACTCATTGGTACAGCATCTACTTCGCCAGGAGTTAGCGATGCCTCTATTGGAGCTTGATCTGGAGGGCGACACTTTGTTTCAGATAGACGAGCGAAATTTACAGAAAATGGAAAGAATAAGAAACGAGCTGTTTGTGTGAACATAGATTTCGACCGAGACTACACGGCGGTAAAACGATGGGTCGCGACCGCACATTCGATGGGGTGGTTGGATGCGAGTGATGTCGAAGCCTTGGATAAAATGGAAACGGCGTCGGCTGAGGACCTGTTTACCAATAGAAACCGCCGACCTCTTATCGTCGGTTTGTTTGGCGGCACCGGAGTAGGAAAGAGTAGCCTGCTTAACCGGCTTGCGGGTCGAGCTATAGCGGAGGTCGGAGTCGAACGCCCGACGTCCAGGCGGGCGACGATTTACCTGCACGAATCTCAGAGTATCTCCGCGCTACCCCAAAACAGCCCCGCGATGCACACCGATATTAAGTATCACGATGTGCAAGACAAGCGTGAAGTCGCCTGGCTGGATATGCCGGATATCGACAGTGTCGAGCGATCCAATAGGGAACTGGCTCTGGCTTGGTTGCCTTATATTGACTGGCTCATCTACGTTACCAGTCCGGAAAGGTACAGGGATGACGCAGGGTGGCGGCTGGTTAAGCAGCGTCACCATCGGCATCACTGGTTGTTTGTTATTAATCACTGGGATGAGGCAACTGAATCGCAATTCGAAGAGTTCTTATTAGATTTAATAAACGGTGGTTTTGCAGAACCACAGATATTACGCACCAATTGCGCAAATCAAGTTGACGACGATTTCGATCAACTGGAGCATATCATCAAAGATGCGATTCGAAGACATGGACTGGCCGAGTTGCAGCGAATTGGTGTTTTAGCCAAGCTTGAGGAGCTTCAAACCACAACCTGTCACTACTTGCAGAAAATAGGGTCCGAGCGACAGTGGGAAAAGCTGCGAGCCAAAATCAAGGACACGACCAGTCAACGTTTGACACTTTGTAGAGAGAGATTAGAGGGAGAAATAGAAAGTATCGTCCAACACTATCCTAAAGCACTGTCGTTCTGGCGTGCCGTCCCTAGTCTGCCTAAGTTACCAGAGTCCGAACTGGAACAGGCGGTTTGGTCTAATTATTGCGACCATTTACTGGACAATGTAAGCGCAGGGGCTGTAATCGCCCTGGAGGAAGAAGGGATTTCCAGCGAGCCAATAGACTTGTTGTTCAGTGAGCGGCTGACGTCAGCCAAAGAGACAGTTTTGAAAAAAATGAGCGGTGGTTTGAAGGCCGCTCTAACCCAGCCCGGGATTCCAGTTCAGCGCGTTTTGCGACGGACTATGCGGTTTCTATCCTATGCGTTACCTGCCGTTGTCGGTGTCGTTATACTCTACAACGTGGTGACCCAGTATCAATTGGGCCTTACTGGAGAAAAGCCTTTTTTAGGAATTAATTTCGCGGTCCACAGCATTTTGCTGATTGTGTTGGCCTGGTTTATTCCGTTCCTGTTATCGAGATGGCTCCGATCTTCTCCTAGGACGACAGCCAGGCGCGGTCTGCGATCAGGATTGAACGAAGCCATCAATACTATCGAGCACGACTTACTGGACGCATACGATGCGTTGGAACAAGACCGCGAAAAACTGATTAAGGCGTTACCAAAGGTTAGCATCGAGTAGCTAGTAACTAGTCGCTAGCTACAAAAACTACCGTCTTGCGCCTTCCCGAGAGAATTGTTTCTGGGGTGCCAAATACGGTCAAGCGTCTACTGCCCGACTTCATACTCCGTTATAACTTCAGGTTCTGCCTCACTGTCGGCATACCATTGTTGAATGTGGGGATCCAACAGCACGGTTTCGGCATATGCTCTTCCTGTTTCTTCCAAGGATATATCGTAAGTCTGAAACCGCGACGCTACCGGAGCATACATCACGTCAGCTATCGAAAAGGCACCGAACAACCAGGGTCCTTGCTCGCTGTATTTGCGTCTACAAAGTCCCCAAATCTCTTGGATCCTGGAAACGTCGATCCTGGCCTGTTCTGTTAGTTTCACGGAACGATGTTTCGCTCGGCAATTCATTGGCATCTCATCGCGTAATGCCATAAAGCTTGAGTGCATCTCGGCACTTATAGAACGTGCGGTTGCGCGAGCAGTGATGTCGGTAGGCCAGAGTTGTGGATGACTTTCCGCCAGGTATTCGCAGATCGACAGCGAATCCCATACAGTATTGCTACCATCGATATAAACCGGGACCTTTCCAGAAGCGGAATATTCGTAAAGCTTTTCCTTGTACCCTTTGACATAGAGGGGGATCCGAATTTCTTCGAATTCGACGTCCAGATGCTTAAGCACTAACCACGCCCGTAGAGACCAAGACGAATAGTTCTTGTTACCTATGACCAGCTTCGGTTTGGCCATTTCGATGGTCAGGTATTGGACCAGTTAGCAAGAAGAGTATTGTGGTGCTCCGCCACTAACTATCTGGGAAGAATAAAATAATTGATCTATCCCGGCCCAATAGCTCGCCGTCTCACACATACGGCAAGGTTTTGAGGTTGAAAACATTATGCAACTATTGAGGTCTCTACTATTCAGCCGCTGGGCGGCGTTGCGGATCGCTACCATCTCAGCATGTGCTGTGGGATCTTGATCGACAATAACTCGGCTGGGTCCTTCACCAATTATTTCACCGTCCTTGACCACTATCGCGCCATAAGGTTGATCTCCGGAATCAATAGCTTTTTGTCTCATAGCAAAAGCATAATCGATAAATTTTTTCTGTAGGTCGTCCACAGGTGGAATCAAGCCCTGGTCAGCACTTAGAGCAGCGGGTAAGTTTGATAAAACAAAGGGAAGGCTGCTCATTGATAGCAGTCGGCCGAGTATGAATCTACGCCGGAGGAAAATTTGCGGTAATTTGTTATTAGGAGTTAGAGCCATATGTGTATTAGATCGGGCTTACAATTCTATTTCATCTTGTTTTGGTCCATTCTCTTCTAAGATTTTGAGGGGGACCAAAGCTTCCCATATATATTCGAACACAAGCCACAGGCCTGACAATAACAGAAAGACAAGTGCGTTCAATTTACCGGTAGCCCAGGCAAGCAAAAACAATATTACTAGAACACCTGTCGCCGTGTACGGTAAATTTCCGTACCTTGCCGCCTCATATTCGGTTCCACAATATGCACAATGAGTAGGCCTGGTTAGTATGATCTTGCCGACTTTGATCCCCGGATTGTTACACCGTAAACACCTACGCTTCATTTTGCATGAACTTCTCGACAAGGCTGGACAAACTCTGTTTTTGTCGACCATTTTCAAAATTGTCTGACGCTAACCAGATCTGATAAGCAGCCTTTAAGCTGGGCCATTCCGAATCGATGATGGAATACCAGGCGGTGTCCCGATTGCGTTGTTTGTACATAGTTGCCTGTCGGAAAATCCCCTCGAAAGTGAAGCCCAGTCTCAACGCAGCCGATCTGGATGCCGCGTTGAGAGCGTCGCACTTCCACTCGTAACGGCGATACTTTAAATCATCAAAGACGTGACGCATCATCAGGAACATTGCTTCGGTCGCCATGATAGTTTTTTGCAGTAGCGGCGAATAGTTTATATGCCCAACTTCAATAACGCCATCAGTCGGATTGATGCGTAGGTAGCTGGCAACACCCAGCGCACGGTTTGATTTGCTATCGACTATGGCGTAGAAAAGGGGATCGTCTCCCAGGCAAGTGTTTTTAATCCACTCCTTGTAATCGTGCAGTGTTTCAAACGGACCGTACGCAAGGTATGTCCATATTTTGTTTGCAGTATCTGATGAATTTGCTGCGTGCAGATCGGCTCCATGCCTATCCGGATTCAGTCGTTCTAATCGACAATGGCTCCCTTGTAGGATAACACCTTGAGGAAAGGGGGGAGCCTGCCACTGGCTTATGGGAAAGCCAACAGGTTGACCAAGTGGGTCTCGAAACTCCCGCATAGTGCGAAGGCTGATCAGTCTGACACTTTCGGGATGGGACGGGGTCGACGGTTCTCGTCTATCGCCACGTAGGTAAACTCCGCTTCGGTGACTTTCACTACTTCCTGGGTATACTCACCGATCATCCGGCGTTCTGCAAAGACCTCTAAGGACACAGTCAAAGAAGTGTTTCCGACTCGCGAAATATCGCCGTATACGCTAACCAAATCACCCACGTAGACAGGTTTCTTGAATACAAAACTGTTGACGGCAACTGTGGCCATACGGCCTCTTATGCGCTGCACGGCAACAATGCTGCCAGCGATGTCCACCTGTGACATGATCCATCCTCCGAAGATATCTCCATTGGGATTGGTGTCCTGGGGCATCGGGATAATGCGAATAACCGGCTCACGGTTGCTGGGCAGCACAGTGGGGTCCTCCGTCATGAGACGTTACCAGGTTTCACAGTACGGTCGTACATCGAATTCAAACGTCCAAGCAGACGGAGCTTGCTGGCTGACGTCGTAGACAGCATCTGCTATATCGTTGGGATCGAGAAAAAACTCGTCCGGCTTGTCCGGCATTCGTTGCCGTGTTCGTGGAATATCAATAACACCGTCAATCACGATATAGGCTATGTGTATCTTTTCGGGGCCTAAATGCCGTGCCAATGATTGAGCCAGGTTGTATTGTGCGGCTTTGGCCGACGCGAACGCAGCAAAACGAGCGCCACCTCTCTTTGCCGCAGTAGCGCCGATAATAATAATCGTTCCTCCACCCTGGCTGCGCATGTCTGGTAACACTGTTTTTATACAGTTGAAAGCACCCAAGGTATTGGTACGCCACGCCTGCTCGAACGCCTCGGCGTCTACGTCGTCTATACTGCCAAAAACACCAGCACCGGCGTTATAAAGCAACGTATCGATAGGACCTAATTCCTGCCGTACGTCATCAAAAGCTTTCTGTGTAGAGCCAAGTTGAGTGACATCGCATTCAAAGGTGTGAGCTTCGGGTAAATCTGATTTGAGATTGGCTAAATTTTTGGGGTTACGGGCGAGCAAGGCAACGGAATAACCCTCCCCGGTAAACTTGCGTCCTAAAGATAATCCATTGCCTGGCCCGGCACCGACTACAACACAGGTTTTACTCGTTTGCATGATTTATCCAAATGAAAATCGATTAAATGGTGAACAGACGAAATACCAAGCCGTAGAGTATCGCGCACTCTCACCGAGACGCCAAGCTCACAAAGTTTCCTTTCCTGGCGTGCTTCGCGCCTTCGCGATAGAACACATTGTCTCTGGATAGGCAAGGCAAACGCTTTGTCATAGCAGTGAGGACGCCACTCCAGTCCGTTGTCATTGTAAGGCCGCGCTAACGCGCCGTGGCAATCCAGCCAATCGTCATTCCCGTACAAATCCACCGTCATTCCCGCATGTCTTTAGCGGGAATCCAGT
>JASJAT010000074.1 GCA_030066885.1 Arenicellales bacterium
TAACGATGCCCGCTAACACAGCAAAAACTCCGCTGATGCTTACACCAATGTCGAACAACAAACGAGAGCTCTCGGTGAAGAGGCGGACCACCCGAATACTTAACGAATAACACTGGATTCGAGCTAGGCATTAGCCTCTAGAAAAAGGCTCCTCTCTCCGTAACACATCAAACTAACTATTCCCAACTTTAGACAGATCACCGTGCTGTTAATGCTGGCGTCAATCTTGCGACTTTTACAAGTCAAACCATCCTAAACTTATTTTGTTCACCCTTTGACTTTCGTCAATGCCACCAATGCTAAATTGTGTTAGCTAATTTGCAATGTCCGCAGACACGACAAATACGGCCAAGCGTAGTGAAAGTCCGGTGGGACACGGTCGCACAGCTGAAGTACAGATCGCCGAAGAGCAAGAGCGCCAGTTCAAGGAGGTGCTCGAATTCTGCTCGGCGGCCCTGATAATCGTCGATGAGGACGGTCGTCTGCTCTTCCACAATGCACGTCTGCGAGAGCTCCTGGGGTACACAAAGGAGGAGATCGATCGCATAGACACCCGTATGTTCTGGCACGACCTTGAGCAGCGATCTCGGATCATAGAAGCGCTACGGGACCGAGGTGGTCAGCTGCTAAACGAGGAGGTGGTCTGGAGGACTAAAAATGGGCAGCTTATCCACTTACTCATCTCGTATGTGCAGGTGGCTTACCACGGCGGACATGTCAGCTTTGTCGGTGGTAAGCGTATTTGCTGGGTGTACGACGTCACTGCACTGACCCAGCGCGAGGCGCAGGTCACCGAGCAGGAGCGCCAGCTTCGTGAGATCCTGGAATATTGCCCCGCCGCACTGCTCGTCGTTGATGAAGAGGGGCGACTCCTCTTTCACAATTGGCGCCTGCGAGATCTGTTGGGGTATGAAGAAGAGGAACTGAATCTCTTCGATACGAAGCGATTCTGGCATGACCTCGACCATAGGGATCGGATCGTCGGGCTCCTCCGGGATAGAGGCGGCCAGCTACTGAACGAGGAGGTAATCTGGAAGGCTAAACAGGGTCAGCTCCTCAACTTACTGATCTCCTATGTCCAAGTTGCCTACCAGGGTGGACACGTTGGCTTCTCTGGAGGGAAGCGGCTTTGCTGGGTATACGACATCACGCTGCTTAGGCGGGCGGAACAAGCTTGCATACGTAGTGAGCAGCGTCTGGCCGAAGCGATCGAGAGCATCCCCGAAGGCTTCGCGTGCTACGACGCGGAGGATCGGCTAGTCGCCTGCAACTCGAGTTACCGCGAGTTGCTCTATGATGATCTTGAAGTGGACCTGCCCACGGGAACAACATTCGAGAGCATCGCCCGGCGTGCTGCGGAAGGCGGCTACATCAAGGATGCGGAAGGATGTGTGGACCAATGGGTTGCCGAACGTCTACACCAGCACCAAAACCCGGGCGAACCGCAAATATTGCGGTGCGGCAACGACCGATGGGTGATGTTTAGCGAGCGGCGGACCGAGGAAGGGGGCATTGTGTCGGTCTACTCGGACATTACAGAACTCAAGCAAAAAGAAGAGGATCTCACCGAGAAGTCTACGGTTCTCGAAGCTCTTTCGACAAAACTCGCCAAGTACCTCGCGCCTCAGGTGTACAACTCAATATTCACCGGACGCCAGGATGTTGAGATCACAAGCAAGCGCAAGAAGCTGACGATCTTCTTCTCCGATATTGTCGATTTCACAGAGACTACTGACAGTCTGGAGCCCGAGGAGCTAACCAACCTTCTGAATCATTATCTAACCGAAATGTCGAAGATCGCTCACGAGTACGGGGCAACAATTGACAAATACGTTGGTGATGGTATCACCGCATTCTTCGGTGACCCGGAAAGTCGTGGTGTCAAGGAGGATGCGAAGGCTTGCGTGAACATGGCGATCGCCATGCAGCGGCGTATGCAAGCGCTGCGGTCCGAATGGTTGGACCGTGGGCTGGAGAAACCCTTTCAAATCCGCATTGGGATCAACACCGGATTCTGCACCGTCGGCAATTTCGGCAGCGAAGACCGAATGGATTACACCATAAACGGCAGTGAGGTGAACCTTGCCGCCCGACTTGAATCCCACGCCGAGGTGGGTGGCATCCTCTTGGGTCATGAGACCTATTCGCTGGTTAAGGACACGGTGCTCGCCGAAGAGCGCGGCGCCTTGACCGTCAAAGGCTTTGCTAAGCCTGTTCGAAGCTACGCGGTCGTGGGCCCGTACGACGATCTCGCGCATGAGGGCCGCATCATTCGTCGCGATCAGGAAGGTTTAGCTCTGGTCATCGACCGAAATAAGCTGACCAAGAAAGGTAAGGCCGAAGCAATCAAGATTCTCGAGGATGTACTTTCTCAGATCAAGGAATGAGCGTGACCCGAAAGCGGACGCTCTAATCATCGGGCACGACCGGCAGAAATGGGTCGATAGCTGCCTCTCGCAATTCTCTATATATAAGAATCAGCGAACGACTGCTTTTAGCCCAAGAGCGGACCCCGGTCTCGAAAGTAAATTAGATTCGGCATCACCGTGGTCATGAGGCGGCTTACGGCCACAACCGGTCATTCGTTCTAGTCTGGCATTATACTATCCAGGTTTGGCAAAGCGCTCACAACGAGCTTTACGATAAGATATCGGGTACGCCCTTCACTTTAAGCGATGCCATATGAAAGATCGTTTACCACGTAAACTTGCCGCCATATTTTATGCGGATGTCGCTGGTTACAGTCGGCTTACAGGCGAGGATGAGGACGCAACGCATCACGTTCTTCGTACGTACCTCGATCTTGTCTCATCCACTATCCAGAGTCATTCGGGACGTGTCGTGCACTACGCAGGCGACGCCGTTCTGGCGGACTTTGGCACAGTTCTGGATGCGCTAGTGTGTGCAATAACAGTTCAAAGAGAGCTAAAGAAGCGTAATGACGAGCTGCCAGACGAACGCAAGGTTCAATTCCGAATTGGTGTGAACCTAGGAGATGTCATTGTCGATGGGAACGAGATTTACGGTGACGGTGTGAACGTCGCGGCGCGGTTAGAGAGTCTTGCTGAGCCTGGAGGTATCTGCATCTCTGAGTCAGTGCGTACTGCGGTGGGTAATAAGCTGCCGCTAGATTTTGAGGACATGGGCGACCAACGGGTCAAGAACATCGAAAGGTCGGTGCGGGCCTATCACTCGCGACTCAAACCCGGAGCGGAATTGCCGGCACCAACGAAGCAGCCCGAGTCCTTGCATCCATCTGACGTGACGCGACGTAAGTGGAGTGTTACGGCTGCGGTTGCAGCGGTCGCCCTTATCAGTGTGACGGTTATGCTCATGTGGCTGGAGCCTTGGGATTCGAGAAAGGAAATGGGTGTAACTAAAACCGAAATACCGCAGTCGTCGAACAAAACCTCTCAGCCAATACAGCGCGAAAGCGACGCGTCTGTGACCATCGCGAATGTGCAAGCTGGAGTACCGATAGGCAAGTTCCTGTCCGAGAGTGAGATCAGAACCGCGCTCATCGGCAATACAATAAACTTCCGTTCACCGAGAAATGGCGCGAATCTATTCGTATATTTTGCAAATGACGGCGGTGTAGCGGTCAAGGGGGAGCACAATCCTGACCCAATACTTATCCATAAATGGTTTTTTAAAGACGAAGATATATTTTGTCGCACTGTCTTGGCAGACCGGCGGAATCACTGTACCCGGGTTGTAGTTGGCACCGACGTCGATACGTTGAATTTTATTAATGCCAAAAAAGGGGTCTTCTATCAGGCAACTGTTCTTAAAGGCAGACAGCTACCTGAGTAACTTCACAGTTTGTTTATCGGTCGGTAGGCGAACCACTGCATAACGCACTCCCTCCCGTGTGGCGTTGTCATCGCTATTTACATGCGTACTGGGGTGCCTTGTTGATCAGTTTCTGCGCAGCACGCATAGCGACCTGATCGACTGTCACGCCCTTTTTGCTGGCGATTTTGGTGTATTTTTCTTTTCTCTTTGCATTAACGTTCTTGACTAATGCCATGCTATTCCTATCACCACTCTGGGTATCGCGAAGGTAACCATCCGTATGTTCACACGCCTTTCCATAGGCCTTTGCCGAAGCCAAAGGTTCTGCATAAACAGAAGTTGTCAATAAAATAGCAATGACAATGGCGCAAACATTTCTAAACATGCTGAAGTCTCCGCACTAGAGCGTTAGTGTTAAAACAGCTGGGGCGCAATCGGTTAAACAACGGGCAACTCCAACCGCTAAGATCAGTTTGAGGCACATGCTATGGCCTCTGTCGTGTTACCGGCAAAAATGATTCTAACCGATGGCGATGTGTCGATGGGTATTCTCCGATTCCAGATTGCGAACAGTCGGATTGGGTCGTTTACAGAAATAGCTGCTGCAATGCAGTGAGATTCAGGCTGAGGTCCGCTTTTCGATAAGCTATCGACCGTTTTTCAAACGAATAATTCAGTATGCGATGGATGAGCTGGGGTTGTCAGCACGTGCCTACCACTGCATCTTAGCTGGCGACGACGACATTGCATGTTAACGAAGCTTTAGGATGTAGTGTATTGGTGGTACGTGTGACCTAAGTCACCAATCCTTGGGGGTTAAAGTTTGAATCAAGTACATTCCGTGTCAGAGTTCAATGTGTTTAGAGCGCGCGTTATTCTAGGATTTAACGAAACGTGTATAGTCACCCAATTCTTTCTGGACACGCGAGGTTTTCTAGAATGATAGACATCGGCACACTTCTTTCACGCCATGCGCGTTACCGCCCAGATCATTTGGCCCTCGTGGTAGGCGAGAACCGACTAAGTTTTGCGCAATTCAACAGCCGAGTGAACCGGCTCGCTAATGCTTTGATCGCGGCCGGTTTGTCCAAGGGAGACAAGGTCGCCACGGTTCTTCCAAACTGTGTTGAACTGATGACAGTCTACTGGGCTGGCGCAAAGACCGGCATCGTTGTTGTGCCGGCTAGTACGCTTTTAAAGGATAGCGGTCTGGCGACACTATTACAGGATTCTGACACGAATCTTGTCATTGCAGATCAGAGCTTTTCAGGCGTGCTGGATAGCATCCGTGGTGATCTCCCAAGCATCTTAAGCGACCGGTACGTATTGACCGGACCGACCGGCACCAAAGATTCCGGGTTTCGCAGTTACGATGAGTTCACCGGGAAGGCAACGGAGGAGGAACCACCGGACGCCGGCATTGTCGCTTCCGACGTGTACAACATTATGTACTCGAGTGGTACAACGGGTGCCCCTAAAGGCATCGTGCACACACATTTTGTGCGGGCCATGTATTGCGCACTGTTTGCGAGCGCTTGGCGGATGACGCCGGAGAGTGTGGTGTTGCACGCGGGCGCCATTGTATTCAATGGTGCCATGCTGGACTTGATGCCGTGGATGTTCGTCGGCGGCACTTATATCCTGCATCGTGAGTTCGACGCAGGAGCGGTGATCCGCGACATAAAAAAAGAAAAGGTCACGCATATCGTCATGGTGCCATCCCAGATTGTCGCCGTGTTAAACCACACGGATTTCAACCCAGCGGCGATGGAATCACTGGAGATGATCCAAAATGTGGGCGCGCCGCTTCACATTGAACACAAACGGCGATTGAACGAACTGTTACCAGGACGGTTTTACGAACTTTACGGACTCACCGAGGGGTTTGTGACCGTTCTGGACAAACACGATGCTATTCGGAAGGTAGGTTCTGTTGGTGTACCACCGCCATTTTTTGAGATGCGTATCCTAGACGAAGATGGCCGTGAGTGTCTGCCGGGACAAGTCGGGGAAATCTGTGGCAGAGGCCCGATTCTTTCCCCGGGCTATTACAAGCGCCCGGATCTCACTGCAAAGACGGTGGTTGATGGCTGGCTCCACACGGGCGACGTCGGTTACGTGGATGAGGATGGATACCTGTTTCTGGTGGACAGGATGAAAGATATGATCATCAGTGGCGGCGTGAACGTCTACCCGAAAGACATAGAAGAGATCGTCATTCAGCACCCGGCAGTGAGGGAGGTTGCGGTTTTCGGTGCACAGAGCGACAAGTGGGGCGAAACACCGGTCGCTGCGGTAATACTCACCGAAGGTGCTTCGATTTCTGAGCGCGACCTGGTTCAGTGGGCTAACGATCGGGTCGATGCGAAATTTCAGCGCATCAGTGGCGTGGTTATCCTGGATGCGTTTCCCTGCAACGTAGCTGGTAAGATTCTCAAACGAGAACTGCGGGAAAAGTACCGGCAGCGCCAAACGGCAGGCGATGCAATGACCGAATAGGAGGAGTTGTGCTTAATTCTGTCGGGTGCCGTTGGATATAAGCCCGACCGCAGCTTCAAGCAGGTCTCGTTCTGTAACGATACCGAGTAGCCGGCCATGGGCGACAACCAGCAGGCAGCCTGAATCGCTTTCAAGCATTCGCTGAAACGCTTCGCTCAATGGAGCGTCGGGTGACATGGTGGGTGGATTGCGCTGCATGATGGCAGAGACTGGGATCGGCTGGTTCTGTGTTATAGCGTTATCAGAACGCAGTCGTAGCAGTTCGCGTGTTGACAGCAAGCCGACAAGATCACCCTTCACATTCTCGACCGGGACGTGTCGCACGTGTTTCCACTCCATCATGCTGGTAGCCAAATCTAACAGGTCTTCTGGGCGCACGGTGAAAAGGTTCGTGGTCATTATGTCGCCCACTTTTTGAGTCGGTTTCATATCGTCGGCTCCAGTATTCGGTACAACCAAATCCCATTGGTGTACCGGTAAATCACCGCCTTGTCGTTCACGCGTCATTTTAACTGCATCCCTACATACAGCTTCGCGCGCTCTCTCGTGCACATTCGCCAAGGCATCTAACAACCATCGGGCACCGGTGCGACCGTTGTCCACCCGGGCTTCAATAATACCTAGATAACGGTCGATGTCTTCATTTGACACCTGCAGTGATTCAAGCCCATTGCGTGCGGCCGGGATCAGCTCTTCCCGTAGCAGTTGGCGTGCACCCAATCGGTATCCATCAAGCCATGTGAAACGGGCATCGAGCCCGTGCTGCGCGGCCGCGAAAAAATTGACCTTGGCATCCTCGAAGGCGAGGCGTTGCGGGATGCCTTTGGCGTCGGCCCGGAAGTACTGCATCAATCCGTAGAAAAGCGCGGCGTTGCCAACCTGATCGATAATAGTCGGCCCGGCCGGCAACGCGCGGTTCTCGATGCGTAAGTGCGGCTTGCCGTTTGTTATGCCATAGCAAGGTCGGTTCCAACGCCATACTGTAGTGTTGTGCAGCGACAGGGCGCTTAGTTCCGGAATATGTCCGTCACTGAGTTCTCGAAAAGGATCGTCTATCGGGTCGCGAACCATGATGACGTGGTGGCGCATCGCGTTCTCTCGAAAAATCTCCAAAATGGACTGGCGCACCCATGTTTCTCCAAACCCGACGCGGGTGGGGACACTTCGTGCCAGCTGTGGCATCGAGCGATACTCGAAAACGCGCTCGAATAGCGCAACGCGTGTTTCGTGCCACACGCGTCGGTTGAGGAGGACCGGGGAGTTTGCCGCTACCGCAAGCAGCGGTGCTGTGACCAGTTGGGCGAGATTGTATAGGGGGCCCGCATCTTCAGGCGTTACTTGCAGGTGCAGTTGAAAACTCGTATTGGCACCTTCTATCACGGCACAATCGTGGCTGGATTCGAATCTGTCGATACCGTCTATCACCAGTGTGAACGTCTCGCCACGCGTGGCCATACAGGTGTCATTCAGACACTTATAACGTACTTCGGGTGTCAAATTCGCCAGCGTTACATGCTCGCTGTGGAGGGTAGGCAGAATACCCGTGAGTACGATGTGAGCATCGACGGCGCGGGCAGCTCTGTCCGCGCACTTAAGCACTTCGCCCAGATCATGCTCCATCGCTAGTAGAAAATCCCCGCCAATCGGCCGAGGCGCGAGATTTGCCTCGAGATTAAACCGTGCCAACTCGGTGGTAAACCGATCGTCGTTGAGTTCGTTAAGTACCCGGTCAGAGATAGCGGCTGGATACCCCTGTGCATCGACGATATACATCTCCTGCTCAACGCCGACGCGGCATACGTCACATTCGATGAGGTCGCGCTCAATAAGAACTTCGAGCGCCCGTATGTCGTCGAGCATGGCGCGTACGAAAGCACGCGTGCGTTGCTCGTCCGAAGTATCGTGGACCCGGTGTTCGCCCATGAATAAATTATAACAAGCCGGCTTAGGCCGAAATGGAGCCGGACGATGTTTGATGAGCAAAGACGACCAGTGTATTTTTTCTGAAGATGAGATTTAATCAACAATCCACCCTCGCGTGGTGCTGGATTTGTGAATCCGGGGTGGTGATAATCTCCCGATGCGTCTTAGGTTTATGCAATGACCAACCTTACCATCGCTGCGGGGACTCGTATCGCAGCTGAGGCAGGGACTACAGTTGCCAAGCAAGGGGGGAACGCGGTGGATGCCGCGATTGCGGCCGCTATCGTTTCCATGTGCACCGACACCGGTATCATGTCGCCCGGGTGCGGTGCCTTCGTCACGGTTTGGCCGCCAGACGACAAGCCGGTTGTTGTCGATGGCTATGTCGAGATGCCGGGGCGGGGGCGTCGCGGTAAACACTTTGGCGAAGCCACGCATGAGGTTGTGTTCGACTATGGCGGTGAAACCCGTCAGCGGGTTGGCTACGGCACCATCGCCACTCCGGGTGGGTTTGCAGGGTTGGCGCTCGCTTCCAAGCAGTTTGGTCAGTTGCCCTGGAACCGGCTACTGGAACCGGCAATCGAATGGGTTGAAAAGGGTTTTCCTCTCACCGGTGGCGCCGCCGAATATCTGCTGTTCACCCACGAAGCGATCTATTCCTGGCACCCGGACAGCTATCGTATTTTGCACCACGAAAACGGGAGCCCTCTCAACGAAGGCGATATAGTTCGAGTCCCCCACCTGGCCGATACATTGAAGTCCATAGCGGATGACGCCGCATCGCTCTACGGTGGGGAACTTGGCCAGCTCATCGCAGCCGGTGTGCAGGAGAACGGTGGTCTGCTGGGTATTGAGGATTTGGAGAGCTACCAAGCAGTGGTACGCGAACCCGTTTGGGCACATATAGGAGGTTGGGAGGTTATCACCAACCCGCCACCCGCCGTAGGCGGTGCTTGTTTAGCGGGTATGCTGCTCTTGCTCAGCCGGCTTGGCCCAGGCGATAGTTTGGCCGAGGCAGTACGGCATATGGTAACAGCGCAACGTGCGGTTCTCGGCTACAGGGCAGACCACCTGGACGGCGCGCGCCACGCTCTGCCGCAGGAGGCAGAGCGTTTGCTCGCTATGGCCGATTCGGGCAATCCCACGCTGCTCGGTGCGCCGTCGACGAGCCACGTCTCGGTGGTAGATTCAACCGGCTTGGCCTGCGCAATTACTGCCTCGGCCGGCTATGGATCCGGAGCCATGGTGGAGGGAACTGGCTTTTGGCTTAACAATTCACTCGGCGAGCTCGACCTGCATACTAAGGGATTGGGTGGCCTGACACCAGGGACTCGACTCGCGTCCAACATGGCGCCTACTATCGCAAAGCGCAGGAGCGATGGAGCTGTGCTGGCGATTGGTTCGCCGGGCGCGTCTCGAATCACAACCGCGATCGCCCAAGTGCTCGCGAACTTTACTACCAAGAACATGGACCTCTTCGATGCGGTCAAATACCCCCGGTTGCACGTTGAGCTCGCGGCGGATCAGCAAACCATTGCTTTCGAACCCGGATTGCCAGTTGTGGCAATGCATGGTCTTAAACCGAGGCCATTCCCCAAACCGTCGATGTACTTCGGTGGCGTACAGGCAGCACTTTGGTCAGCCGAAGATGGGTTAGTCGGGGTTGCCGATGCGCGCCGGGGTGGAAGCGTTACCGACGTTTAGACGCATTGGTTCACATCATTCAGGCTTTGCATAGCACAATTCTAAATGAATGATTTAGACGCAATCGCCCGCGAGTTTGTATCTACTCAATTCAATCCGGATTACCGTGACCGGCTGCAGCAAACGTTGTCTGATTTTCATCAGTGGTCTGTACTGATAGAGCTATTCGAGGAGCATGGCCTTGCCCCGCTTGTCTATGATCAAATCAAAACACAGGACCTTCAGGTGGAAACGGATGCCATTAAAATTCTCAAAGGGTTGACCGTTCGTCATCGACGACATTGGCAGGCGCTGCAAAAGGCACTGTTCGAAATAGCCTCGCTTTTCCGAACCCACCACATCGATTTTCTGTGTCTAAAAGGGGCCGCACTCAGCAATATGTTGTACCCAGCCCCATCTATGCGCCCGATGTGCGATCTCGATATCCTGGTCGCTCCAGGTCAAGCCACCCAGGCGCAACAGCTGTTGCGTGACGCGGGATTTGACACGCAAATGGCATTCACGGGATATCTAAAAAAACATCATCATTTGCCTGCTGCCACCCGTCGCATTGACCAAGAGCTGGTCATGGTGGAATTACACACACAAGCGCTTTCCCCCGATATGCGAACACCTATTGATTGGGATCGCTTATCGGAATCTAAACGTCCATTCACTATTGACGAACAACGGTTTTATACCCTCGGTCATCTCGATATGCTCCGGCACCTTTGTTTGCACACGTTTACCAGAATAGAAAAGGTGAGGTTGATCGGTGTGGTAGATATGATCCGCTACGCGACGGTTTACAAGGATGAAATCGATTGGGACAGGGTAAAAAGAGACTATCCATTTGTACTGAATGCTTTCCGCTGCCTCCAGCTGTTGGTGAGCCTGCCCACAGAACTCCGCGAGTTGGCACCTCCGCCGGCTAAACAAATGTCAGATGTGGGTAAAGGTATGGTACCGCTTCAAGATACAATACGTACAACAGAGGGAATCGCAACTAAGCTGAAACAACTTCTGTGGCCGCCGCAGTGGTGGACGCACGTCTTTTACAATGTGCCACCCGAAAAATCATTGTTTTTTGTGCGTATCGTGAAACACCCTGCGTTGGTATTGAATTGGTTGTTCAACAAGAGCTGGCACGAATTGGGCGACAAGCTTAAAGGCACCGGGTAGTAAATCTTTTTTACTCCGTTCCTGGATGGATCTGGTGAACCGAAATATCATTAGACGACCACATAAGCGGAAAGTAAGAGGGGTGGCTTCCCACGTGTTCAAGCAGCTTTTCAGAATAGTGTCGGCTGACGGCCAGTATGTCCGCCGGCCAATGCCTACTTAGCCTACCGGTTTCACTTTCGCCACCGTCACGCAAGTTAATAACTAACAGGCCACCCCGATATTGTTTGAGTGGCAAGCTGTCATAACTGTCGAAATTGAGAGGTCTGTGATAGGCCTTGGTGAATTTATATCGCAACGATTGGTGATGGGTAAAGGCTGTAACCAGGTAGCCGGTAACCGGATCAGTGTAGATTAACTGACGGCCTTCCAATGTATTGAGAAAGTCCAGCAGGTCCTTCCAGTGTCTCGCCGACCGGTTTTCTTCAACCGCAGCCAGCGTGGGTATTCGACTGTACTGGGAATGGATGAATCGGCCGTCAAACGAAAACAACGTTGAGACCAAAAGGCCCACTAGCGCACCTGTCAGTCCCCGGCGAATCGCGCTTTGGCTGGGCCAGTCCTTAAGCAAGTACCAAATTAAGCACGCCGCGGCCATATGCAAGGGAATCATATAGCCAAGCCTGTACAAGACGTGTACGTCCCGAACCCGCAGAAAAATATCGACAAACACTGGATTAAATACAGTGAACAACGGACTCACCATGCCCATAAGCACGTAGGGATTAAACACGAACCTGTGCAGCATTAAGATGAAACCTATGTAGACAACGATGCCCCACAAGGTGATGGTCTGGTAAAACTGGTAGGACGGATTCAAAACATAGAGGTTTCTAAAGAAAGGCAGAAGGTGGCTGAGTGATATTACTTTTTGATGGTCAACCTCGGTTCGGGTCATGTTGCCGTAGGCATAGATATGAAACGCCAGATAACACACGTTGATCAGAACAAAGGTCATCGCTCCTACGTGCAGATTTTTTATACCTTGCAAGTACGAAAAGACCCGTTCGGGTAAATCGACGTATGCGTTGTATTGATATAGCCACGACCTGTACCAAAAGACTGAATAGTACAGCCCCAACAACCAAATCATTACTAAAACAAATACCAGCTCTTGGTAGTGGTATAACAGGGGAGTGGCAAGGCTGATAATGGCAGTCACCACATAGCGCAGGGGCAAACCGGTTTCAACGAGACGGATAAATGCCAGGACCACGAGAAAATACACCGGCGTGGCTAGCATGGTGGCGGACAGGGCGTAGTAACGCAAAAAGGAAAAGCTAACCACACCCTGGTGAAGTAGAAAAAACAAGCAAGTCGCTATGGCTAACAACCACGCGTGCGAATACCGTGTCTGCAGTAGGTGTTTGCTGAACATATATAAAGCGACAAGAAATACGGCGCCGTTGAACCAGCTGAAGAAGTTGACAGATTGTGTGAGGTTGACGCCACTTAGTTGCCAGATCATCGCGTACAAGTAATACCAGTAACGATCGTTAAAGCCGGAGTGTAGATAGGGAAAAAGGGAGCGTGGACCAAGTAGGTCCGAGCGCATCAATTGAATCCGTTCGAGGTGACGGTAAATGTCCGCTGGTATTTCATCGTATGGGCCAACGATGTAGATGTAAACGCCGTACGACAAAAACAAGGCGCAACTGACGAATAAATCCCGACGATCAAAATCGTCATTGAACAGCGCTGGCAGGCCGAGCCTCACCAGACGATAGCCGGCAACAATGAGCAAAACCAGTGTAGCGCCCAGGTAGAGGAGGGTGAACTGATGCCAGGTGAGATTGAAATTACCTGCAATGGCTAAACAAATCGCAAACAAGCTCAGGGATAGGGCCAAAATGAATAGATACCGGAATCTCTCTAGTTTCAATGAGATTACCAAGCTGATACCCGGCAAAGTGAAAGCTGCGAGAGTCAAGAAGACAAGTAGCAATAGCGCCATCATAGGCTAAGACGTTCCACCAGATATTGCACAAACGCCAAGAGACCGTCGATCATTGAGTTAGTCTGGTAAAAAGGTAAAAGTTTAAAGTTTAAAGGTTTAAGGCTGAAAGAGGAGATCCGTTTCTTTAAACTTTAAACTTTAAACTTTCTACTTTTTACTGGCAGGTAGGAGTGGTGCCATCGCCGCGATTAGTCAGTATTTACTTAACATAAGACGTTAATTATAGAAACTTATATGCAACACACAGCCGCCCCGGTTCAATATACGAACTAGTGCATTGTGCGGGCTAAACGAAGGTATGACACCCAGCTCTATAAAATCGACGGCCAGAAGATGCAAACAGTCGATTCTCAAACTAGTTTTTGACCACAAATCCCGGCGACGCCTTGACCTGACTAACGACGCCACAATCCTTTTCGATCAAAAGCAAGACCTGATAGGAGATATGCTGGTTAATACGGTCGCATTTCGCGCAATAAAGCAGAACTATCCGGGATGGAAGGTGCACGTGTTGGCGGGAATGACAAACCAGGAGGTCATTCGCACGAATCCTTTTGTTGACAAGATCCATGTGTTCAACGGTACGTTGCCGACAATCAGACTGCTCAAGCGAGAAAACCTAGATATCTATTACTTTCACAAAAACAGGTTAGGGTTCAATGATTTTGTGCTTTTAAAACATGCCGGTTCAAGAGTGAACGTCGGGCGTAATAAAACGGAGTTTAAACTGTTCGATTATTCGATAAACGCCAGCAACGAGACCGAGTTAGATCGTTATCGTAGTTTTCTAAGATTTCTCGGCATCGAACAAGCTGAAAGCCATTACGATTTCCCCCTGACGGATGAAGAGCTCTCCAAGGCACGATCATACGTTTCTCAATTGCACGGACAGGTCGTCATTGTTTTCAATCGATACGGAGACAAGCGCGGCAAGTTGTTCAGCCGTACTTTCGCGATGCGTTTGGTTAATGAGGTCAATCAGGTCTATCCAGACGCAACAATCGTACTGTTGTGCCCTCCTAGATTCAGGGTTGAGACGATAGATATGCAGCACCGTTTGGGGTTATCCAGTGTCATCGTGGCCGAGCACACCGAAACCATCAGGGACTCAGCTGCTATCATTCATCACGCAGACCTCGTTATTACACCAGATACATCTATTGTTCACATAGCCTGCGCCTACGACAAACCGCAGATCTGTGTCTATCGTGATGAAAACGAACTGCGTTTGTGGCGCCCTTTATCCGACAAAGCCATTACGCTGCTGCCAAAATCAGGAAGCAGGCAAGTCAATGATCTCGATGAGCAGGAATTCAGGCAGAGCCTCAAAGCACTAGCTAGTTATCTAGTTACCAGTAGCTAGCTGCTGATCTGGTAGATAGTCCTTTAGTTCGTCGAAAATCGGACCCAGCCCGACTTTATTCTGATAAATCTCGTCTATAGTCAGACCGGTTAGTTCATAGGGCAACACCAACCATTGCTCGGTTTCGTGGAGATAATAGTCAGGAACACGGTTGGTTCTGTTTCTGCCCGGTTTGTACCAGGGTACGGCGACACGCACTTCCCTTGGCATGTTTTTACGCATCTTGCTGTTTAATCGATCAATCACAGCTTTAATATTGAGTCCACTACTGTAGACATCGTCGACGATTAATAACTTGTCGTTGGCGTTCATGGTCTCATACAGATATTGAGCGCCGTGTACGCGGATAGATTCAGCATGGTCAACCATCTGTTGATAGGTCGATACCCCCCGGTACGATGTTCGAATCGAGATATGGTCTGTATCAACGCCAAAGTACTGCAAGCACTCCTGTACAACGATTCCAACCGAACTGCCTCCCCGCCAGAGCCCGACAATAAAATCGGGTCGGAAACCACTCTTGAAAATCTGAACGCCCAGTCGATAACCATCGAGCAAAAGCTCTTGTTCCTCGACGAAGTGTTTATTGATTGGGGCGTTGTTGTTCATTCTGCGCCGAGTTTATCACACGCTACCGGACGTCCGGATTTCATAGATATAATTGCGAAACGCGATTCTCGAACTCACTGATGTCAGAAAAACTATATATAAGTGCACAAAGCTTGCTGGAGGATTCTTTTCGGCTAGGTGCGAAAATAATCAAGAGCCGTTTTAGGCCTAGTGTCATTATCGCGATTTGGCGAGGTGGGGCGCCGGTGGGTATCGCTGTGCAGGAGATTCTGAACTATTTCGGTATTAGCACCGATCATATCGCGATCCGTACCTCGTCCTACGGCAGCGGTATCGACGAACGCCGTGACTCCATCCGTATCCACGGATTGAACTATTTGATCAAGCGGATCAGTGATCACGACCGGTTGCTGATTGTCGACGACGTGTTCGATACGGGTCATACCATAAAAGCGGTGATCGATGATTTGCGGCAGAAAGCACGACTGAATACACCCAAGGACATTCGAGTGGCGGTCCCTTATTACAAGCCAGGTCGCAACCAGACCAGCCTTGTTCCAGACTACTATATGCACGAGACGGAAAGATGGATCAAATTCCCCCATTCCCTGGAGGGGCTCAGCGAAGCGGAAATCTTGGCACATCGTCCCGACATTTACAGCGTTATCCGCAACCGGAACTGACACGCAGAGACGGTGTCGGCGTGCTTGATCAAGCACTCCCTGCGCTTCTCCGGACCATCGCCCACCACAGCCTCCAGCGGGTGGCAGAATCCACTGAGCTTACGGTTCGTCTGTGTTAAATGACACTTCGTCAGTAAAAAAATTAATACCGTAAGTCACTGTATTTACATAATAAATACATTTCGTCCG
>JASJAT010000075.1 GCA_030066885.1 Arenicellales bacterium
ATGGTAAACAATGCATCTATCTGTTCTTTGCTCGCTTTTTTGTCAACTACCGAGCACCATGTACCGTTACCCTCATGTACTGGACCCGGCCAACGATAGGCGCCTGCTGTTTTTAGCCCATCTAAACGCACGTTGCCGTAGTAACCCTCGGTTATCTCCATCGCCATTACACCCTCACAAGGTAGGCGCGTTGGCGGCGCGTTAAATTCACAAGGGCAACCGTAGTCACAACTACAAGTACCAATCTGTTTGGTACGAATCATCCAGTCTGTGTAGCTCAATATTGTCTCCTCGTTTATCGGTTAGTGTTATCACAAATCCCACAAATAATACTCCAAATAATTGGATATTTCGTTACGCAGATTAAGATCGTCTAACTCGGTACTGTTCTCAATCTTCAAGTGCCGCACCTTTAGCCGGTCAGGTCCTACATGCGGATACCTTCGATGGAAAGTTCAAACTCCATCGTGTCGGCTTCCTTCCTGAGGCAAGCTATTTTTAACGCTAATTCCGTTCACTCGGTCATAACTTTGAAGGACATTCGTGGTATGTTTGGCAATTCGCATAGCGAAGTACGCCACGGATCCGTGTACCTACTCACTATCAATCTGGTGGGGTGACTCATGCGGATAGGCAGACGCAAAGATATTAATGCGTTTATCCATGGAAAGAGTGAACCTTGTAGGCGCTTCATCTTCCCTCTTGAAGCTACTGGATTCGGCCATGTAGTAGCGGTGGGTTTTCGAACGCTAATACCTAAACAACGGGAGTTATTAAATATGGTTTTCAATCATCTTCGTTTTTTAGCAATCGCGGGACTGTTTTTTATTCCGCTGTTGTCTTACAGCCAGGACAAGAAGCCGAATTTTTTAATCATTTGGGGAGATGACATCGGATACTGGAACGTGAGCGCCTACAACCAGGGCATGATGGGATATGAAACGCCCAATATCGACCGGATCGCAAAAGAAGGCATGCTGTTCACCCATGCTTACGGCGAGCAGTCATGTACAGCGGGCCGTGCTTCGTTCATCACCGGTCAGTCAGGTTTCCGAACCGGCTTATTGAAAGTGGGACTCCCTGGAGCGAAAGAGGGCATGTCGGAGAAGGATCCGACCATTGCCGAATACCTCAAATCCAAAGGCTACATGACAGGTCAGTATGGTAAAAACCATTTGGGTGATCTGGATGAGCATCTGCCGACCAATCATGGGTTCGACGAGTTCTTCGGTAACCTGTACCACCTGAACGCCGAGGAAGAGCCCGAGAATGTGGACTATCCGAAAGACCCGAGTTTTCACGAGAGATTCGGACCAAGAGGAGTAATCAAATCCTCGGCCGATGGCAAGGTTGAAGATACTGGCCCACTGACCCGCAAGCGGATGGAGACGATCGACGAAGAAGTCACCGCCGGAGCACTGGATTTCATGGAACGTGCGGTAAAGCAGGAGAAACCGTTTTTTCTATGGTGGAATTCAACCCGGATGCACGTCTTCACACACCTCAAGGAAGAGAGCCAGGGTGTGACCGGTCTTGGTATCTATCCCGATGGTATGGCGGAGCATGACGGACAAATCGGTCAGCTTTTAGACAAGCTCGAAGAACTGGGTATCACCGACAACACGGTGGTGATGTATTCCACGGACAATGGCGCCGAGGTGTTCACTTGGCCCGATGGCGGGACCACACCTTTCCGTGGTGAAAAAAACGACAACTGGGAAGGCGGGTTCCGCGTGCCGTTACTGGTCAAATGGCCTGGGGTGATCGAGCCGGGTCGTCGGTCGAACACAATCATCAGCCATCTGGATTGGTTTCCAACCATTATGGCCGCTCTGGGTGATGAGGGTATGAAGGAGCAGATGCGGACCGAAACACCCTTTGGCGAGGGCAATACTAAGGTGCACCTTGACGGCTACAACTTCATGCCCTATTTCAAAGGCGAGGTTGAGAAGGGTCCACGCAAAGAGTTCTTCTATTTTTCTGATGGCGGCGATTTGATGAACCTTCGCTATAACCGTTGGAAGGTGGTCTTTGCCGAACAACGCGCGCATGGCTTTGCCGTTTGGGAAAATCCACTGACACCGCTGCGTTTCCCGAAGCTGTATGATCTTTTCGCAGATCCGTTTGAACGGGCCGAGCATGAAAGTATTGGTTATGGCCAGTGGCGCGCGGAGCGCATGTTCGCATTGGTTCCGGCACAGGCGTTTGTGGCGCAGTTCCTTGAAACCTTTAAGGAGTACCCACCACGTCAGAAACCAGCGAGCTTCTCGATCGACCAGGTTCTGGAAAGCCTGCAACGCAATCAAGGCGGTTAGCAAATCGGTCACCCTGAACTAAGAAGGGCGCCTTACCGGGCGCCCTTCTCATCGTTTCTAAATACGACTCACACCACAAAATCGTCTATATCTTCACAGAAGAGTTCGAGATATTAGTAATGAAAGGAATGGAGAGTGTGTGGAGGACGGGTATTGCATGTGATTGGAAGCCTGTTCTGAACTGGGTTCTGAAACCTTTTCGCGATCGACTTCAAAGAAAATGAAGAAGACAAAGAGATATTCGGAGCGTATATCGGAAGTTCGCTGATATTTTCGCACCGGGGCGATACGTACCAAGTGTTGTATGGAAACTCGACGATCCTAAACGGGCTACTAGCGGTCCCGCACAATCTTTACCTGGAAATGCTTTCGATTCGATGAGGCAGCCCTCGACCGTTGTTCCAAAAACGGTTTGGGTTGTCTCGATTAGGATTGTAGTTTGCTCGACTAACCCAGTCTTCTCTGAGGAATATTACTGGTTCTTCGTAGTGGTGTACGTAATGAATGGCATCCATAACTTTTTCGAGTATCGAATTGTCTCGTTCGATGCTGAGTTTTAATTCGACCATTGGATACGTTTCGGTAGTACCCGCCACATATCCATCCACGTGCTTCTCAGTGGTCGAGTCCGCTTGTGGTTGCGATGTTTCCATACCGATTGCCGATATGCTCGCGTTTCGCTGATACCGACCGTAGCTAAGCGGGTGCACATCCATCACTGCGTCGAGTATTTTGTCCACGTCTTCAATTACTGTTTGGATTTCTATCGTCCAAGCAGGGACGAACGTCCCGGACTTCGCTTTGTATTCTGCTAGATTCATGTCTTTCATTACCATATTCAATTACAAACTACGGTTAAGCCTGCAATACGACCCGATGAACTTTACAAGAATAGATTTCTCGGATTGTGATACTACAACAATCTAAAATTCATGATGTATCGTATCTAGTTCATGTATCCTTGCTCGCGTTTCAAACACTTTAATTCACTTTCGTTAAACACTGGATAAAACTATGAAAAAGTTTATAGCACTCTATATGGTGCCGCCGGCTGCCATGGATGAGATGATGAAGAATTCGACCCCTGAAGAGAGGGAAAAGGGAATGGCTGAGTGGATGGCCTGGGCAGAGCAGCATAAACAAGACCTCGTTGAACTCGGCACCCCAGTTGGTAAGAATAAGCGCGTAACCAAGGGGGGTGTGTCAGACAAGCGCAATGAAGTTGGTGGGTATTCTATTGCGCAAGCCGAATCCCACGACGCCGCCACAAAGATTTTTGAAGATTGCCCGCACTTTAAGATGCCCGGTGCGTATATTGAAGTAATGGAGTGTATGACCATGCAGGAATGATATCGGGGCATTTGCGGTATCACCAGCTTAGAAAGGATGGGTCTGGTAGACCTCAAAGCTATGGCCGATGGTTTGTGGTTCTGAGGATAAAACAGACTATTTTGAATTCGTCAAAACGCTTAGAGATTCTGTTTAATAGCACGCGTCCGATGGCCAATTAAGTAGTTTGGATCGTCAAACGCTAATGCATGGAACCGGATTTGCTGAGCTCAGGACACTCGATATAAAGAGCGGGTGCATCTTTTGTATACCATTAAACAGTTGATCAACTGGTTCTAACGCTTTGCTTCTATCCAGACATCCCATTGTTGTTGCGACGTTATGGATGATGGGCGCGCTTTTTTCGTTTATGGCGATGGCCATCGGTGGACGCGAACTGTCCTTTGAGTTGGGGACCTTTGAGATATTATTTTTTCGCAGCCTTATCGGTCTGCTTATCATCTCAATATTTTTGTTCCGCAGTGGGTGGCAACAGGTCCTTACACAAAATCTTAGCTTACATGTGCTTCGAAACGTTGCTCATTTTGTTGGGCAGTTCGGTTGGTTTTACGGAATTGCGCTTATTTCTCTGGCAGAAGTCTTCGCTATAGAGTTCACCATCCCAGTCTGGACCGCCGTGCTCGCGACTTTCCTTCTCGGCGAGCGACTTACGAAGGCACGTGTGATCGCTATTTGTTTAGGTTTTCTTGGAATGTTAATCATCCTTCGCCCTGGCCTGGGCGTGGTTAATCCTGTATCCCTCATCGTGCTCGTTGGTGCTTTGGGCTATGCCATCTCGCATACTCTAACTAGAAAACTGGCGCTCAGAGATACTCCGCTGACTATTCTCTTTTACATGACCCTGATACAGCTGCCGTTAGCGTTGGTGCTCTCTTTAGAGGCCTGGGTAACACCATCCCCAAGTACCTGGCCCTGGTTAGTTGTAGTTGGCGTAACGGCGCTGAGTGCTCATTATTGTTTGACCCGAGCGTTGGTCCTTGCCGACGTAACTGTCGTCGTGACAATGGACTTTTTGCGACTGCCGCTTATCGCGCTGGTAGGATTCACGTTTTATAACGAACCATTAGACTGGTTAGTGCTTTCAGGCGCTTTGGTGATGCTTGTCGGGACCTACGTGAACATTCAGGGCGAAAAGAGAAAGCCATAGCAGCGGAACATACTGAGAAAAAGACCCAACGGAATCGCTCTATCCATCTATCTCGTTATACTTTGGCCGGCCGTTTTCAAACTGAGCCGTAAAATAGTGATTTGCTTTGTCTACGAAATAGCAGACAGCCCACTTATTGTTCGGATCTGCATCTTTGGGAATTTCAATACCCATAAGCTCAAAGTCATCTCTCCAATTGCCACTGAACTTTTTTTGAGTCCATTGTTCAAAATCTGGCTCAAAAATAGGCCAGCATTGATCAAACAAATTATCTAAGTTTGATATTGCATTTTTGTAAAAGGCTACATATCCACGTGTTGGACCTTCAATACCCGCATTGATCGTTACACCGATCGGTTCCTTCACTCCTTCAACCCGCAACTCGCACTCCCAATAGTCATCGTCACTCGGCGTTTCACCGCCCATAAATATTATTTTTCCAAAGAAATCATGCTCCACTTGCAACGGTGGCTTGCCAAATAGTCGTTCTTTGAGCTTTTGTAACATTACTACACAACGCGTGAATTGAGTGAGGGTCGTCGTCCGCTCCCTGATACGTTCCTCCAAACCAACTCCGCTCGACGTTAAATTAGTAATCTCTAGCGTCTTCTCAACGAGTTCTCTCTACTCCGCATATCGTAACAATTACCAAATCTTACTTATTTTTCCTTCACCCAAGCGGGGTCTTTTCGCAGACTAGGCCAGTTTGAAAAACCAAGAAAATATATGTAGATCAGATTGATTCCGGGAACAAGCACCAGTAGTGCGAGCCACCCTGAGTACCCCGCTTTTGCTGTAATCCTCCAATATGGAATAACAATGATAACTGCCACGAATGAAAGAAGCATGAACTGCCATATACCGAGACTGCTCAAAACGTAATCACTTGAAAAACCGCTACCGGCACCGCTGCTGCTGTTACCACGACTACACGCAGCCAAAAAAACAAAAAGACATAAGGTTGATGAATAGCTGGTAAAGCGCTTTATTGAATTTGGCAATTTCTCTACCTCACTACAGTGAATTGTTTCCTTTCTGTTGTCCCTCCCTAACCCAATTCTACGCTCATTTCTTCCTCCAAATGGGCGATGTTTGAGTATCTGACTGTGTTAGTTGGGTGAATCTGCGAATCGGCAAGCCTGGGTTGAGGTCATTTTGTGCAAGGTAAATGGGCTTATGGGGAGGACAAAATGAGTAATGGAAGTCTAGTGGTTCAATTTTAGTCGACTACTGACCTAATCGGGCACGTGTAATTGACAGCTATACGCCATCAGTTCAGGATTCAATGTATACACCGAAGGCGGCAATAGGAACGGGGAGCTTTATGGCCGAAACATATCACGGTAGATGTTTTTGTAAAACGGTTAGCTTCGAAATCGACGCACCTATCAAATGGTGTGTTACCTGCCATTGTGAAAGTTGCCGACGACAGTGTTCCGCACCAATGACCGCCTACATCGGTGTGCAAGACGAGCAGTGGAGATGGACCGGGAAGGCACCTAAAGTCTACCATTCCTCCCGTGGTGTAGAACGGACCTTCTGTGACAACTGTGGCTCTCCGCTCTCGTTTCGTTCGGAACATCTGACTGGCCTCATGCACTTTTACGTAGCGGCGATGGAAGACCCCGAAAGATTTGTGCCAGAACTTCATGTCGCCTACGAAGAAAAACTGTCCTGGTTGCATATCGGGGATGATCTGGAAAAGCGAAAGGGGCCACGGGTCGCAGATTAGGTAGTCTTTGCCTTTATTGCCCAAGCTCTTTCCTTCAAGACAATGGGCCCATCCTCTTGCTGGGGAAGGCGATCTCGCAAGACGTCTCTTAATCGGTTTTGTGCGTTTGATTCAAGGCTAACGCAACAGCCAGGTGCTGGTCCGGCTCCAAGCGTGAACGGTTTCCAATAATCTTCAAAGCAGTTGCGCTTTGCTGATCCATTGCCAAAGTACAGGACAACACCATCTGCCGGTAAGATGGCTAGTGAATAAACCGTTCGCTTCCCCCCATAATCTTGTTCGGCCTTTCGAAATCTGACTTTATCCATGAAAATCAGATACATACCGTGGTGGGCCTGGTAGGGCTCGAACCTACGACCGACGGACTATGAGTCTGGCTCAGGGATAGATCAGACTACTTCAGATTCGTGAAATCTTTGAGTTTGTTAGACGCAGTCACGTGGTGGTGTTTATCAGTAATACCTGACTGTTTTACTTGGGTGAAATAACTCAGTTGTTGGGTTAAGGTTATTACTGCAAGGGGTGGCTCACAGTGGCAAACATAAAAACGCGTTTCAACGACTACTTAATTCTTTTATTATTGTTGATCCTGGTTCCTTGCGGCTGCTGCGGTTGGTTTTTTGTTTGCCTTCGCCATTTACCTTTTACGCAATAATCTCGATCTAACCCCAAATTACTTTCGGTACGGCGCCCTCCATCCAGCCTGTCTCGCTTCGCCTTCTGTACAGAAATATCGCTCTCAACACATCTAACGGATTCAATCATCACCAGCGGCAAACATTTGAAGCCAACCGTTGAGTCGGCCTCTGTGTCGTTCTGCATCTGCCCTGGACCTGAAGATATTGCGTTGATCGCGCTTACCATGAGGATCATTGGTGACGTTGTACAGAATCTTGCCATCTGAGTCTTTGACTTCTCTGATGTAGTAATAGCGCATAGATAAAGTAAACCAGAATTCACCGATACCGTGTTGATACACGTTGATGTCTCCAGCTTCACGGATGATGAAATAATTGAAAAGACGTTTGAGATAAACAAACTTACTTCAAGTGGGCTAAGCGAAGGAGGGAATCAGGGAAATGGCAAGAATCCTCGGGATTGATTCCCGCCTACTGCATTAGCGTCAAAGAAACCCCCGGCTCGTCGAGGAGTTGAACCGGGGGCTAGTGGTGCTTCAGGAGCCCTCTTTTATAGAAGCCGTTCCGAGGCTTGGAACTGGTTCCCCCCGAACTGCCGTCCGCGGACTTTGATGGCGACAAACGTCTTTTCAATAATTCCTAAGATCGTTCATGCCTTGGCCGTCTCGACAGGCGAAGTAAAGACTTGCGCAGGCCCTGGTGGCCAGCCATCAGCATGAAAGCTTTCTCACTCCCTTGCTGACGTCTATTCAGCAGGAATCGCGAATAACACAACAAACACCAGAATGGTTGCCATCGTGGCAAAGCTCGTGCAGTGCAACCAGTAGGCTGCTTTATGTTTGTAATAATGGTGGTTTGCGACGAGGGCAACCCCACACTGCAACAAGTAATACAGTGCGAAAGCACGAGAAGCGAGGGCGATAATCTCTAGCAGGTCGGCAGTCCATATCAATACTATGGCGAAGATTGATACCACCAGGTAACCCTTGTTGGACGATAATCTTCCTCTACTGGTTTCACTCGCCAGGCCTCCAGCACCGACAGTATCGGCAACACCTGCACTGAACTGGCTCATGATCGCGGCCACAATCAGCATCAAGGGCAGTGCGGTTGCCGCCAGCCCGGTTGCAGAAACGATGTCTGCGATCCGGATATGCGCAAGGTTGATATGTTGCACGATCGGCATCAATATAATCACGGATAACACATACAGGGTGCCAGAAATTAGTTGTGCGCGACGCATGGTCCGTACACGCATATCGGCATGATATTTTTCACCCAGAAACCGCGATGTCTCAAACCCCTGCACTACCAGCAAAATACCAGCCAGCATAAATGCCTTGGTCATCCAGCTTCTTTCCTGGATATCAAAGATGAGCGACTGTTCAGATTGTATGAAGTTGTAGTCGTATACAGCTACCCCAATCAACAGTGCAGCAACAATAGATAACTGGATAGACATTGCAAATGCTTCAAGTTTCTCAAGTCCACCCAGTCCGCGTAGAAAACCGGTCGTAGCAATAAAAACGATGATGGTTGTTGTCAGGATTCTTTCCAGGTTAACTGCATCCACAAACCCCAAGTAGGTCAGTAAAAAAGACGACAGCAATGACAGATAGAACGCAACGGCAGTCACGTAAGCTAAGGAAAGCACGGCATTGGCGAAAAAATCGATTTTATATAATAGCGGGTGAGATTTCCTATCATGCAGGAGGGATTCGGCATGAATAATATTAAAACGAATGACACCGCCAATGGCATAGGCGAGCACAACAATGCCGATGACTGCGAGAGGAGAATACACGCCGAGGACGCTCGCAAGCAATGGGGCTATGATCAGAAAACCGCTGCCGATTATGGAGGACAGCGGCGTGAGTGTTGCCTGCCAGGACATGTTTTTGAGCAAACGAGGATGGAACATGAACAGCAACAGAGTGGCGACAACAATCATAAGTATGACATTCAGCATATGTCCCTACCGTTTTTGATTTCGCCCAAAACCTGACGCTACAGGGAGATAATTCTGGTTATCGTAGTAGCACTCCGACCGCTGTGAGTGTGATGGGGAAAACCCCTGACAGAGGATCCACACGCCGCGCTAACCAAAGGCCGAAACACGATTTGTTTCCCGTGCGAGCTTCACAGAAGCATGAAAATGGCAAATTTCATGCCACGTTCGCACAGTGGATTCAATCATCTTCATCAGAACGTTGATGTGTTGGGACAACGAGGATCGGGCATCGGGACTTACGAAGGATCTCTCCGCTGACGCTACCCATAAGAAGTTGATACATCGCGTTTCGTCCATGAGAACCTACGACAATCAGATCAACATCCAGATCCGAAGCCTCCTTGAGAATTGTGTCTACCCTGGCGCCATGCACAAGAAGCGCTGTTGCTTCCACGCCTGCCTTGCGCAACCCCTGTGCAATCTTTTGAAGCTGGCGATGCTCATCGTGGAATTTCTCCGCAAGGGCCTCTCGGGCCGCTTGTGGATCCGCTCTAAATTCCAGGGCGTCTGGCTCCGGCTCTGCGTTATGTAGGATCCAAACCTTTGCTGAAAGTGGGTAGGCAATTTCTTCCGCCTTTTTCACAACTATTGGTGTGGATTCAGAAAGGTCTACTGTTACCAGAATCTTCATATTTTCTCTCCATTGGTTACGCACAGTGGTACCAAACTGTATTTGACCGGCCCAAGCCGCCAGTCGCGACCTGACCGCTCTACGCCTGCAAGTTGCCCTCAACGGCCATTCGCTGGTCATCGACGATCTACCGGAACCGGATCGACACCTCGGAGTCAAGGCTCTTCGCCACGTTTAGTTAGCGAAGGAGAACGCTTGAGCTACGGTTGATCCACAGCGATCGGCGTGATGAATCCCGGTGGCTTGACGACGAGCACCGAGCAATTCAGGTCCTTGGCAAGGATCTCAGCTGTGCTCTCGACAATCAAGGCCGCAATTCCCTAGCGTGCGGTGGCGCCCACGACCACCAGGTCCGCTTCCAAGCTGACGGCGAGCCGGAGGATCTCCTCTCGGTGGTTCCCCTTGACCAAGTGGCACACTGGGTTGAAAGCGGGACAATTGGCGGATACGGTCGCGGATAGGCAACGAATGCCGTCTTGCACCGTCCACGTATTAATCGGCAAACAATAAATCGCGGCCTGCATCCATCACCGCCGAGGCGATAGGGTGCATTACCCGACGTTCGACGGATATGGCGTAGAAATGCTCCTTCACCTCATCGACCCGACCGATGGCGGTCACATCGTACTGCCGCTCTACCTCTGATTCAATGGCGGCAGGTGCACTGAAAATCCCCACCCCCTCCTGTCCGAAGGCTTTCATCAGCGCGCTGTCGTCGAATTCGGCAATGATCAGTGGATGAATACGATGCTTATCCAGCCAACGGTCAATGCCGGCTCGCAACTGAGTACCGAGGCTGGGCAGCAGCAACGGCGCACCGGCCAGGCAATGGGGAAAATCACTGCCTAGTTTCAATTGTGTTTTCATTCTCTTCGTGGCGAAGAAGCTGACAGCGCACTCGCCGAGCTTATGGCTGAATCCTCTTGTACTGACTGTCGAAGGAATAGGACGGTCGGCCAGAACCAGGTCGAGGCGATGTACGGACAGTTCCGCCAACAGTACTTCGAGGCTCGCCTCGCGGCACGTCAAACGTACCGGATCCGATATCCGCAGGGCTGGAATGAGGATTCGATGGGCTATGGGTTTGGGCAACACATCAACCACACCCACCCTGAACACTCGAGGGCGGCTGTCCGGCAAGTGATGTATCGCCTCTTCCAGCTCATTGCCCAGAGAGAAGATTTCATCGGTATAACTCAACACCAGCCGTCCGGCCTCGGTGAGCTCCAGGTTGCGTCCAACCCGGTTGAACAGTTGTACCCCGAGATACTCCCCCAGAAGGCTCAGTTGCGCGCTGATTGTCTGCGGCGTCAGATGCAGCCGTTCGCTTGCCCGGGCGATGCCGCCCTCGCGGGCCGCCATCCAAAAGTAGTGAAGATGCTTATAGTTGATCATGGGCATACAGATACATCGATTATTACGAATAATATAACAAAATTATTCTACTTTATTTGATTAATATTCTCCCCTAGCATGCTCAACCGCGCGGCAATTCCCGGAAAAACCGCTGTGGTTAGTGGACGATGAAATATAAGCCCCCGTCCGACTCGGGGGGGTTCAAATACCGCTGGGAGAATTCTTGAATGTTCGAATGGATCTACAGCCCCGAAGCCTGGGTGGCTCTGGTGACCCTGACCTCACTGGAGATCGTCCTGGGCATCGACAACATTATCTTTATTTCCATATTGGTCGGACGGCTGCCTGAGCACCAGCGTAACAGGGCGCGTATACAAGGCCTGGCGCTGGCGATGATCACCCGCCTACTGCTGCTGTTTTCGCTGGCCTGGATGATGCGTCTGGTCAATCCCTTGTTCACCGTGTTCGAGTACGAAATATCGGGTCGAGATCTGATTCTCATCGCGGGAGGCCTGTTCCTTCTGTGGAAAAGCGCCCAAGAAGTCTGGGAAAGCCTGGAGGGTGCGAATGAAGAGAAATCCGGCGGGCAAAGACAGGTTGCAAGCTACGGCATGATTCTGGCACAAATCGCCATTATTGATATTGTCTTCTCATTCGATTCCGTCATAACCGCGGTCGGCATGGCCGATGATATCCCGGTAATGGTGATCGCTATCGTTATCGCAGTCGGAATAATGATGTTTTCCGCCAAGACCATCGGCGACTTCGTGGATCGTCACCCGAGTATCAAGATGCTGGCGTTGAACTTCCTGATCCTGGTAGGCGTGGTGCTCATAGCCGAAGGCCTGGATCTGCATATCCCGAAGGGTTACATCTACTTCGCCATGGCTTTCTCCCTGATGGTGGAAGTATTCAACATCCAAATGCGAAAGAAGCGCAGCAAACCGGTACAACTTCATCGGACAATTCCCGGGCAGCCGGGCAACTAACCGGTAGATTTGCGACACCCACGATGCAGCTGATCAAGACCCAACAGTCAAACGATAAGTCTTGTCAGTAGGTATAGATGCAACGTTTTAAGAACATTCTTGTGTATTACGATGAAGTTACCGGGCTTGATTATGACCGATTGAGATTCGCTAGATTTTCCTCCATAGGAATAGCAGCTATCCAGATGGTTTGGCAGAACATTTAAAGCCTTCCGTTAAGCGCCATCGTAGACCTATAAGTCGCGTTCGGTTAAAGTTCTAATCAAAGCCCGCATAGGATATCGGGCAATTAAAACACGAAAATTTCAACTGTTCTCATAGGGCCAACACTTTCGTTGAAGCCCGTCGATGAATAGGAAGCTGCACTGAGCGTCATGTCACTGACAGCTTTTAGCGCAGCTCTGGCGGTGTCCCCTTACTATGCTTCAGGGTGTTTCTGAATGAATATTGACAGCGCTATATCGGCCCCACATGCCTCTACATTCGATGAAGTGCTATCGGAGTTGGGATCGTCACGCCACGGACTCAGCCAAGCCGAAGTCACGGATCGCCTCGAACACTATGGCCGCAATGCTTTGCCCCGCACCAAGCCACCGAGCATCCTCCAGGTTTTCCTGCACCAATTTGCAAGCCCTCTGATCTATGTGCTGGTTCTGGCGGCTCTGGTTTCGCTGGCGATCCAGGAATGGTCAGACGCTGGATTTATCGCGGCGGTGCTCTTGGTCAACGCCATCATCGGAACTTTTCAGGAATATTCCGCCCAACGCGGGGCAGAGGCACTGCATCAGTTGGTCACCACGAAAAGCCGGGTGTTGCGTGAAGCCGACTCCTATGAGGTCGACGCCGAGGAACTGGTTCCTGGCGATATTGTCCTGCTCGAGGCGGGTGACAAAGTGCCAGCGGATCTGCGCCTATTATCTGGGCGCGACTTTGAAGTCGATGAATCGCTGCTCACCGGAGAATCCACCGCCGTGACCAAGGACGCGGATAAGACGCTGCCCCACGACAGCGCCTTGGGAGACCGCGTGAATATGGCCTTTGCGGGGACGATGGTGAGCCGGGGACGCGAGCGCGGCGTCGTCGTCGACACCGGTCTCAACACGCAGCTCGGTAGGATTGCCACTGGCGTATTAGCGAAACGAACAGCAAAAGCACCGTTGTTAGTGCGGATGGAGAAATTCACGCGCAGAATTGCCATCGCGGTTGCCATCGCGGCGCTGATCATGGCAGCAGTGGCACTGTCGCGAGGGATGTCGCTCAACGAGGTGTTTTTGCTGGCGGTTGCACTTGCGGTGTCGGCAATCCCTGAAGGACTGCCGGTGGCGCTTACTGTGGCGCTAGCGATTGGCATGCAACGCATGGCGCAGCGCAATGTGATCGTAAGACGCTTGGTTGCTGTCGAGTCCTTGGGGTCTTGCACCTATATCGCCACAGATAAAACCGGAACCCTCACCGAAAACAGACTTGCAGTACGCCGGATCGCCTTTCCCAACTGTAACCAGTGGGAAGTCACTGGCGAAACTCTGGAGCCAAGTGGATCGATCGTTACGCCAACGGGCGGCCCGTCGCCCAAAGAACAGGAGCTGCTGGCACGGTTATGTCGAGTTGCTGTGTTGGCCAATGAGGGATTTCTAGGTCGCCGGGATAGTGGTTGGGTTCACTACGGTGATGCCGTCGATGTGGCCCTGCTGGTCATGGCTCATAAAGTCGGAGTTGTTCAGGCAGAAACCGTAAACGCCTATCCCGAGATCTCTAATATCCCGTTTGAATCAGAGCGACAATTCAGTGGTAGTCTGAACGACGTCGATGGAAGAAGTCACGCCTTTGTCAAAGGCGCGTTGGAGAGAATCCTCCCTTTCTGCAACTCAATGGAGACACCAGAGGGCTTGGTTTTGCTCGACCAAACCTTGCTTGAGGAACAGGCTCATATAATGGCCAGCACAGGGTACCGGGTCATTGCGCTGGCGGACGGGGCTGTTCAGCTAGGCTCAAATGAAATCTTTTCAGAAGAACATCTGTCCGGTCTGACCCTGATCGGTCTGGTTGGTATGATCGATCCGCTACGCACCGAGGCAAAATCCGCGGTCACGGTCTGCCGGGAGGCCGGGATCGAGGTTGCCATGGTAACAGGCGATCACCCCACCACGGCCGCAACGATTGCCAAGGAACTGGGGCTCATTGACTCCGCTGAACAAATCGTAACGGGCTCCCAATTAAAGCAATCTGGAGATGAAGCAGAATCCGACAGGCTCGTGAGGAAGGCGCGAGTTTTTGCACGGGTCGAGCCGCAACAAAAACTTGATATTGTGCAATCGCTGCAGCGTGAGGGCTATTTCGTGGCCGTAAGCGGTGATGGCGCTAATGACGCGCCGGCGCTAAGAGCCGCCCAGGTCGGGGTCGCGATGGGCAAGAGCGGGACAGATGTAGCGCGGGAAACGGCCGAACTCATCATCACCGATGATAATTTTGCCTCCATCGTGGGCGGTGTCGAAGAAGGGCGCATCGCATATGCCAACGTCCGTAAGGTTGTCTTTTTGCTGATTTCCACCGGAGCGGCAGAACTGGTGTTATTCACTCTGGCGCTTTTGACAAATCTCCCGCTGCCTTTGTTGCCGGTTCAATTGCTCTGGCTCAATCTCGTGACTAACGGTATCCAGGATGTGGCGCTGGCCTTCGAGCCGGGCGAAGGCAACGAACTTCGACATCCTCCGCGACCACCACAGGAATCCATTTTCAACCGCTTGATGATCGAGCGTGTCCTACTTTCTGCGTTGGTCATGGGCGTGGTGGCGTTTTTGCTGTTTCAGTGGCTGCTTCAAAGTGGGCTTTCCGTCGATGAAGCGCGAAACAGCACGTTGCTGTTGATGGTACTGTTCGAAAATGTTCATGTCTTCAACTGTCGATCCGAAACCCGTTCGGCGTTCCGACATAGTCTGATGCGCAATCCAATCTTATTGTTCGGTACCGTGGCGGCACAGCTGATTCATATTGGCGCCATGTATACGCCCTGGATCAACGATGTGTTACATATTCAACCGGTTTCTTTAGAACATTGGGGAAATTTGCTTGGCATGGCCTTATCGATCCTGCTGGTGATAGAAGTCCATAAGGCGGTACTTAACTATTACAGATTAAATGTGAGACGCACTTAAGCAGAACCGGATGATCAACTAAATTGAATGTTGTTATCCAGTTGAGCTCAGACCAGGGCATCGCAGTGATTGCGAACCGGCCGTTCGAAAATGGTGCGCTGTTCAGTGTGTTGAGTTTATTTAGCTAAGCCACTTGCCTGCTGGCTTGCCCCTTATTCCTTCGTGATGATCGTCTCACGGTACGCGTGCCAAGCAGCGTAACCGAGCACTGGGGTTGTGAACGCGAGACCGATCAGTGCGGTCGCGAATCCTACAGCCGTAAGTACGAAGATCAGCAACGCCCAGAGCGCCAATACCCGCTTATTTCGCAACACCGCATTTATGCTGGTTAATATCGCTGTCGCTCCATCGGCATCCTGGTGCAGAATCATCGGTAGTGCGAACGCACTGGCACAAAAGGCTAGGCCTGCAAAAATTATGGCGATCAACAAAAACGCCAACGCATAAGAGCCTGTATTCTGCCCGAATGCCGAAGACTCTATCCCGACCATTACCGATAGCATGATGATCAGGCATACGATCAAGTTGCTCATCATCATCGCAAATAAACGCTTGTACCTCACTTCATGGAAAGCCTTCTTGCGCTGGTGACGAAAGGATGGCTTACGGTTCTTTTCGAGTTGATGGCTGGTGTCGTAAAGACCAAAGCAGAGCACGGGCCCCATGATCATGAAGCCGAAAAGGAGGCTGACGATCAAAGCATTAGTTGCATGGGCCCATGCAAGATAAAGAAGCAGCCAACCGAATAACACGAATACCAAACCGTATGCCAAGCTGTGCCAAGGTGTGCGCTTGAAATCCTGCCACCCCATCTTCAACCATCTGAAAGGGTCGCCGATAGAGAGCTTACGGCAAGGTGCGTAGAAAGGAAC
>JASJAT010000076.1 GCA_030066885.1 Arenicellales bacterium
AAGCTGACACCGTTTCGGCAGCGCACGTAACCGTAGCCGATATTTTTTTGGACGGTATAACCCCAACCCCCCGAGGTGAGCCAGCCTACTGGCGTGCCATCACGATAGATGGTCTCTCGGCCCAATAGAACAATATCCGGATCGTCCAAGGTGAAGCACGTCAAGCGTTTGCTCAGGGGTTGGTCTTTGAGCTTCTCTACGGATTGGCGACCCAAGAAATCGATGTCCGTATTGAGTTTCAACGCCCAAGCCAACCCTGCCTCGAGAGGAGAATCGCTGGGGGTGATATCCATGCTCCAAACGCGATAACCCTTTTCCAGTCGCAGCGACTCGATCGCACGATAACCCGCATTGACAATACCGTACTTGGTTCCTGCCGCCATCAGCGCGTCGTACACGGTTCCAGTATCTTCAATGGGCATGTGCAACTCCCAACCCAATTCACCCACGAAAGTGATACGCAATGCCCGAACGTCCACCCCCGCGACATTAATTTCACGACAATGGGCAAAAGGGAAGCATGCGTTTGACATGTTGCTATCTGTCAACTCTGAAATTAACCGTCTTGCATTAGGTCCCATTAGAGATAAAGTGCCCCATTGCTCAGTAATATCATCGAATTGTATATCTCGGGGATCAGGTACATTTCTTAGAATCCAGGCCTTGTCGTGAGTACGGTAGCCCGTTCCGGTCACTATGTAATAGTGATCCAGCGCTAGTCGACCGACCGTCAAATCGCATTCTATGCGGCCGCTATTGTTGAGCATTTGGGTATAAACCAGGCTACCGACGGGCTTAGATACGTCGTTGGCGCAAAGCCAAGACAGTGCTCGTTCGGCGTCAGGCCCCCTGATCTCGAATTTTGCAAACGAACTTTGATCGAACAACGCGACACTTTCCCGTGTCGCCTGATGCTCGCGATCTACTGCCCCAAACCAGTTTTGCCGACCGAAGGAGTATTCGTCTTGCGGATTGGGGTGGTCCGCAAACCAATTCGGCCGTTCCCAGCCCAATTTTGAGCCGAAACAGGCATGTGCATCCTTGAGTCTCTGGTAAAGGGGTGAGACATGATAGGGCCGGCCAGATACGTGTTCTTCATGTGGCCAAGCCATGGTGTAGTGTTTTGCATACAACTCCAAAGTTCGGTCGCGAACCCAATTGTCCTTTTGGTGCATTTCGGAGAAACGGCGAATATCGACTACCCATAAATCCATGGGTTGTTCCCCTGCGCATATCCACTCCGCTAGTGCTTTTCCAGCACCGCCACCTGAGGCAATACCGAAAGCATTGAATCCAGCGCCCACATAAAAGTTTTTGACTTCGGGCGCCTCACCCAGAATGAAATTGCCGTCTGGGGTGAACGACTCCGGGCCGTTGGTAAGTTGTTTGACACCGGTATTTTCCAACGCAGGTACCCGTAAGAGCGCATTCTTCATAAGATCTTCAAAGTGGTCCCAATCCGAATCCAGTAGAGAGAATTGGAAGTTGTCGGGTATACCTTGTTCAGCCCAGGCTTTCGGATTGTGCTCATAACCCCCCATTACCAGGCCACCGACTTCCTCTTTGAAATAAGTTAAAAGATCTGGGTCACGCAGAGTAGGTAGGTCACTGGTTACACCGTCGATCGATTCTGTGACCATGTATTGGTGTTGTACCGATTGCAACGGCACACTGACACCCGCCATGCGACCAATTTGTTTGGCCCACTGCCCTCCACAATTGACAACAGTTTCACACCTGATCTTGCCTTGATCCGTCTGTACCGCCTTGACCCGCCCGTCGACAACATCAAACCCGGAAACATGAATCCCTTCCAGTATATTGACACCATTGTCTCGAGCACCTTTTGCCAAAGATTGAGTTATATCAGCCGGATTCGCTTGTCCGTCGGTCGGTAAAAACGCCGCACCAACAAGATCACTGATATCCATCAAAGGCCAAAGCTGTTGTGCCTCTGTTGGTGTTAACAGTTCCATGGACAGCCCGAAACTGCGTGCGGTAGTCGCCTGGCGTTTGATTTCAGTCCAACGTTCGGGATTGTTCGCAAGGCGTAGGCCACCATTCATTTTCCAGCCTGTTGCAAGACCCGTTTCTTGCTCCAATTGCTGATAAAGCTCCACACTGTATTTCAACAGTTGCGTGATGCTAGATGAGTTTCTTAGCTGGCCAACCAAGCCGGCAGCGTGAAACGTGCTACCGCAAGTTAGGTTGCCCCTTTCTAATAACAGCACATCGGTTTTACCCATTTTTGCAAGGTGGTAGGCAGTACTGCAGCCGATGATGCCGCCACCGATGACGACGAATTCCGCAGTGTCTGGGAGGTTAGATTGCATGTGACACGAAAGTCTCTCGATCTTGATCGAAGGTGCGATTAAAGCGCTTGAGATTCTCCGCCGTATATTCGGCGTAGTCGAAATCTAAGGTCGAATGTATCTCAGAGACCATACTCCAAAGAGTCTCCCGCATTAGCGACGCACTTTTCATGGCTTTGTAGCCTCGCAATAGTTTTGCGGACACATCGATCTCAAAATAAGCTTCTAGTAGCCATTGTTCCTGCTCTGAGTTCAATCCGTTGTTTGAGGCTAAGTTGGCCAGATCAAACAACGGTGAATTGTATCCCGCATAGTCCCAGTCGATAAGCCAAAGGCGGTCACCGTCGTCGATGAAGTTTGCGGAAAGGAGGTCATTGTGACCGAATACAATTTGTGTTGGACCGATGGCCGATTCTAATACCTTGGCCTTATCCGCGAGCTCCGGTAGTAAGTTTAAATAGTTGCTGTTGTGCTCTTCTAGTTCAGCCAAGTAGTTTCTAATGACGTGAAAGACCCAAAATATGAGTGCAGGTCCACGAAAATATAACGGCATTTCGAAGTGGCAACGCTTCAACAGATCGAGAATTCTTCCCAAGTTGCTTTCACTACGGACATCTTGTTCGGAGTACGTCCGACCGTCGATAAATCGACAAACTAACAGACCGGGTTCACTATAGATAATCGCAGGCGAAAGACCGACTCGTTCTGCTGCTTTAGCGGCTGCCAACTCGTTGAATCTCATTACACCATGAATAGGTATATCTACGCCGGTTCGGACGAAGAAACTATCGTTTCCGTCAAGCACTTTGAAATTTAAATTGGTAATGCCACCTTCTATCGGTATAGGGTCGACGGTGCCAGACCAACATGATAATGATTTGATTCGATCAATAAGTTCGACGCTCATCTTCTACTCGTGGCTAGATTGGGGCAGTGGCGCTGACTCAAACGTGGTCAACTGATACGCACATACACTACAGCACATCCTGGTGCGAAGGAAACAGCGGTCCACTTCTGATTCCTGCCGGGTCAACCCCCGTTTCCGCTCAGAGCCCTAATTGTTTTTGCATGCCACAGCATCCTGCAAATCCCGACACCCGTCCCGGTTTAAGGCTATGGGCGTAGCTAGCTTTCGCCACCTTGGTTTATTATTGGGCCCTCTAACCAGAGTACCAAACGAAAAGGGGGATAAACTCATATGCTCATTGGCGTCCCGAAAGAAATCAAAGATAACGAGAATCGCGTTGGTCTGGCACCATCCAGCGTTCGTGAACTGAGTCACCACGGTCATAACATATTGGTCGAACAAAATGCTGGAGTCGGTATCGGTGTAACCGACGAAGAGTATGAAGCTGTAGGCGCAAACGTAGTCGCGACTGCCGCGGAAATATTCGAACGAGCCGAAATGATAGTTAAAGTTAAGGAGCCGCAAGCCGTTGAGCGCGCCATGCTACAACCTGGGCAGGTCTTATTTACCTATCTTCACCTCGCTCCGGATCCGGAGCAAACCAGGGACCTGGTAAAAAGCGGCGCGGTATGCATTGCTTATGAGACCGTGACTTCGCCTCACGGGGGGCTGCCTTTGCTGGCGCCCATGTCTGAGGTAGCCGGCCGCATGGCGGTTCAAGCCGGGGCCTATTGCCTAGAAAAACCCCACGGCGGACTCGGTATGCTGTTGGGTGGCGTGCCGGGTGTGGACCCCGCCAAGGTCGTGATTTTGGGTGCTGGCGTAGTCGGAACGCACGCGACACACATTGCCGTCGGTATGGGCGCGGACGTTTGGGTACTGGATCGCAATTTGGATGTGCTTAAAGCCCACTGGCAACAGTTTGGACGCAGTACGGATACCGTGTTTTCGACCCAGGACGCGGTCGAGCGCCATGTATTTATGGCCGATCTCGTCATCGGCGGCGTGTTGATCCCAGGCGCCGCAGCTCCGAAGTTGGTGACCGCAGAGATGGTAAAAAACATGAAACCCGGCGCGGTTGTGGTGGATGTCGCCATTGACCAAGGCGGTTGTTTCGAGACGTCGAGGCCGACCACACACGCCGATCCAATCTATGTGGTGGACGATGTCGTGCATTACTGTGTCGCCAATATGCCAGGCGGTGTCCCTAGAACGTCAACATTTGCATTGAACAACGCGACCCTGCCTCACGTGGTTACATTGGCTGACAAAGGTTACAAACAGGCTCTTCTGGATGATCCACATCTACGCCAAGGACTCAATGTGCATAAGGGGCATATTACCTATAAATCTGTTGCCGACGACCTGGGTTATGACTTCCGCGACCCATTGGATGCGCTCAAAAATGACTGAGTTCAAGATTCTCCCTGCGGCAAAGTGGATTGATGTAGACTGTAGCAACAACGATGTTTAACGATCAATGTGAACAATGGTGAGCACTGCATTTAAAGTGAAATAGTTGAAGCCATCTTCAGGAGGGCAGAATGACCAAAACGCCAGAGCCGTACAATCTCTATCACTATATCCAGGGTCAAAAAGTACCCGGCTCCAGCGGCCGGTTCGGCGACGTATTTAATCCCGCAACAGGTGAAGTTTCTAAACGGGTTCCATTCGCATCGTCCGACGAGGTTCGCCAGGCGATTAAGGTTGCCGCAGAGGAGCTGCCCGCATGGGCGGCTGTTCCGCCATCGCGACGCGCCCAGGTTCTGTTTGCCTTTCGCGATCAACTTATTAAGCATATGGACGAGTTGGCTGAAATCGTTTCCAGTGAACATGGAAAAACGCTGGAGGATGCCAAGGGGTCCATCACGCGAGGCCTGGAAGTTGTGGAGTTCGCTTGCGGTATTCCCCAGTTATTGAAAGGCGAGTACTCAGAGTCAGTCGGCACTGGGGTGGAGAGCTATTCTATGCGGCAGCCAGTAGGTGTGTGTGCGGGGATAACCCCGTTCAATTTCCCGGCGATGGTTCCTATGTGGATGTTTCCGTTAGCCATTGCCTGCGGTAACACCTTTGTCTTGAAACCGTCAGAGAAAGATCCTTCCTGCTCTTTGCGCATGGCCGAATTGATGGAAGAAGCCGGGCTGCCTAAAGGAGTATTGAACGTCGTTATGGGTGACAAAGAGGCGGTAGATACTCTATTGACTGACCCCAATGTTGCTGCGGTGAGTTTTGTAGGATCCACGGCGGTTGGTGAGTATGTGTATACAACCGGTTGTGCGCATGGCAAGCGTGTGCAAGCACTGTGCGGTGCCAAGAATCACATGGTTGTCATGCCGGATGCTGACATGGACCAAGTGACGGATGCGGTCATTGGCTCGGCCTACGGATCTGCCGGGGAAAGATGTATGGCGGTTTCCGTGGTGGTGGCCGTGGGCGATGAAACTGGGAATGAGTTAATCGAAAGGCTGACCCCTCGGGTGAAGGCTTTGCGCGTTGGGCCATACACCGACAAAGAAGCGGAAATGGGTCCGCTGGTTACTAACGACCATCTGAGTAAAGTCCGCGATTACGTCGATACAGGGGTCAGCGAAGGTGCAGATCTAGTGGTGGACGGTCGTGACATCAGCATCGAGGGCCATGATAAAGGTGCGTTCCTGGGTGGCTGCCTATTTGACAACGTCAAACAGGGAATGAAAATTTATGAGGAGGAAATATTTGGTCCGGTGCTGAGCGTTGTTCGAGTCGATAGCTATGAAGAAGCCCTAAGGCTGGTAAACGAGCATGAATATGGTAACGGTTGCGCGGTTTTCACTCGAGATGGTGACTGTGCCCGTCATTTCAGCACCTCGGCCAGGATAGGTATGGTCGGCGTGAACGTGCCCATACCGGTACCGGTTGCTTATCATAGTTTCGGTGGTTGGAAACGCTCTTTATTCGGCGACCACTTTATACATGGTCCTGAGGGTGTCCGTTTCTATACTCGACTGAAAACAATTAGCGCCCGCTGGCCGTCGGGCATTAAAGACGGCGCCGTATTTAACTTCAAAGCGGGCGGCGAGCATTAGCCCACATATTGCACGAAGGCGGTCGTACGGGCTAGGTGCAGTAGCGAGTAGCTTGGATCTAGTAGCTAGTCCATTTCCATCCTCGCTATTCGTTACTAGTCACAAGCTACTCTATTGAGAAATTCAATCCAGTAGTCTGCGCACACTGCTGCAAGATGTTTATTCTTTCTTGCGGGCAAAAGCATTGATTCCAGGCGGTGTTATCGAACGTAACCTGGTCTCGTCCACGGATTGAGTCGACGTGGAGGGTAAAAGGCCGATATGCATTTTCCTGGCAGAATTGGTTTAACCACTGATGGTTCGCCAGGTGCAATACCTCTAAAACAATCAGTGGCCGGTCTCGTTTGATCGTTTCTTGGGCCCCTGTAATGACTTGGTGTTCGGTACTTTCCACATCGATTTTCAGCAGGCCTAAATGGTCAATTTTGTTTTCTTTTACGTATTCATCCAGGGTGGTTACTTTTACCTGGATCACCCGGGCGTGTTCAGGCTTGAAATCAGGATTAAGAGAACTGCTGGATTCAATAGACCCGTGGTCCTGAAGTGGAACGTACATGGCCTGAACACCCTTCCTTTCGGAAAGAGCGAACTCAATTACATCTATTCTCGATGCGAGAGAATTACACGTTATGTTGGCAAGAAGGTTTTGCCTTGCCGGTGTATAAGGCTCAAACGCGTAAACGCTATTTTTTAGCGAGGCCTTCGCCACCAATAACGAATAGAGTCCGGTATTAGCCCCGACATCAAAAAATGCACCCTCGATGCCCTGTGCCGAGGCGGCAATGACGTCTGGCACCGGAGCTTCGAAACCGGTCCATCCCCCTCGCGCGAGTCGCAATGCAATACTGTCGCGGCCCCTTGCAGTGGACAGCAAAATATCTGTGGGATCCTCAAAATAGCCGGGTACAGATAAACGCACATACTTCGGTTCAAGTAACTGTTTAAACCTGGTGTATGCCCATCTGACATTATAGGTGGTAGCATGCCGCAGGATTTGTTTAACGCGCATCTTGCTGTTTAATTCCTGGTTGAGGCTGTCACTATAAAGTAATATTCCTCTCGGCTTCTAAAAACGGGTACGAGGTCACAGTGTGATGTACCTAAAGTTGCCACTACACCCTATTGATACTAAGGACTGGGAAATGGTTCGATACTTGAAAAGTATGTCGTTAGATTAACCTATGAATGTCAATTGGAATTATCCTACTTCTGTTTGGACCGGTGCCGGAAGGATTTCCGAACTTACCGATGCCTGTAAAGCCCTAGACATATCTAGACCATTGTTGGTTACCGATCCCGGGCTGTCGCAACTACCCATGGTGCAAGAAGCGGTCGAGCGATGCCGGCACGATGGACTTTCTTGCTCAGTTTTCGGCGATATCAAGTCTAACCCTACCGGTGAAAACGTAGCAGCCGGGGTAAAGCAATACAGGGAAACCGCAAGCGATGGTGTGATTGCCTTCGGTGGTGGAAGTGGGTTAGACGCTGGTAAGGCAGTAGCCCTGCTGGCCGGTCAAACACGCCCACTTTGGGATTTTGAGGACATCGGAGATAACTGGCTGCGTGCTGACGCTGATGCCATAGCTCCGATCGTCGCAATCCCTACGACGGCGGGCACTGGCTCTGAAGTGGGTAGGGCTTCCGTTGTTACGGACAGTGCAAACCATGTTAAACGGATTATCTTTCATCCTAAGATGCTGCCTCAGATCGTGATTCTGGATCCAGAGTTGACCGTGGGATTACCACCGGTGTTGACAGCAGCAACTGGGATGGATGCGTTATCCCACAATCTAGAAGCCTTTTCATCTCCAGTCTACCATCCTATGGCGGAAGGGATAGCCATCCAAGGCATGCACCTGATTAAAAATCATTTACCTGGAGCTGTGCATGACGGTAAGAATCTGGAGGCCCGGACCCAAATGTTGGTTGCATCCAGTATGGGAGCCACCGCGTTTCAAAAGGGATTGGGTGCAATGCATGCGCTATCTCATCCCCTGGGTGCCGTATATGATGCGCACCACGGTACTTTAAACGCTGTGCTCATGCCTTATGTTTTGGTTGCCAACCAGACATTGATCGAAGATAGGATCGCGCGACTGTCCAGGTATCTTGAGTTGCCCAATGCGAGTTTCGATAGTTTCCTGCGCTGGGTTTTGGACTTGCGTGAGCAGATCGGTATACCCAATGATCTGGCAGCTTTAGGCATCGACGATCAACAGCTCGACAAGATCGGTGCTATGGCAGTGGAAGATCCGTCCGCCGCAACCAACCCTATTCAGTTCAGCGCCGAGGAGTACACCGCAATCGTAACCCAGGCCTGGAAAGGGGAAATATAAACCCTGTAGGAGTTGCACCCCGTGCCGGTCGAATCACGGTGAGAGGGTTGATTCTGCCTGGTCTATAAAAACTCTCGCCAAGCCGCCAAGCTTGCAAAGATTTTATATACAACATAGTAATTTTTGTTTCTTGGCGCGCTTTGCGCCTTTGCGAGAGAAACCATACATCCGCGTTCCTCGGGCTGATTGTTCGCCGCGAGGGCATCGCTCCTAAAGACGGGTTAAGTTAAATTAAAAAGTATACTGTCCCCGGTTTAAGGCAAATGGGGTTTGGCTAAATACTCGGTTGATTGCATTTCAACAAGGCGGCTGGCGGCGCGGTCAAATTCAAGCCGAAGTCGATCACCCTGGTAGATTTGGTCCGGAGGACAACATCCGGACCCCATGAATTTGACGTTTCTATCGTACAGGATATCCACCAGATTGATGAAGCGCCGGGCGGAATCATCGTCATCTCTGGTTAATTTGGGGATGTCCGAAACGACTATGGTATGAAAACACCGGGCTAGTTCGAGATAGTCGTTTTGAGATCTTGGTCCACCACAGATTTCGTCGAAATCAAACCACACAACCCCGCTGGACTGGCCTATGGTCTGAATCTCACGCCCATCGATATCCAGTCTCGTACCTAACTTCGCGTGCTCAGAGGAGACGTGTTCAAAGTTATTCTTGAGCCCCGCAGCTGCTTTGTTATCGTGGGGATGAAAATATATTTCTGCTTTTTCCAAAAAGCGAAGCCTGTAATCTGAAGAGCCCTTCATTTCATGGATGATAGTGTGCTGCTTGATTAAATCGATGGCTGGCTGAAAACGGTCACGTTGCAGCCCATCCTTATACAGATCATCTGGTTTGATATTCGAGGTAGTTACGAGAGTGACGCCGTTATCGAAGAGATGTCCAAGCAATTTGCCCAGTATCATGGCATCGGTGATGTCGTTAACGCTGAATTCATCAAAGCAGAGGACACGGAATTCATTGGCAAATCCGGTGGCGATTTTCGCTAACGGGTCTTGCAGTTGTTTTCTCTTCTTCAATTGTTCATGCACTTTGCGCATAAATCGGTGGAAATGAATTCGTTTCTTGTTTTCAAACGGAAGGCAATCGAAAAACTGATCGACCACATATGTTTTTCCCCGGCCCACACCACCCCAGAGATACAAGCCTTTGATGGGTTTAATTTGACGCTTGCGCACAAACATACGAGACAGGATACCGGGCCGAGTCTGGCTGGTGGCCACAAGTTCATCGTAAATTCCTTGCAGCAACCTAACCGCCTGTTCCTGTTCAGGGTCGCTAACAAAATCCATCTGCTTTAAATCCCGATGATAGGACTCGATGGGTGTCATGGAGGCAGTTCAGATCGACATCGATATAAGTAGCCGGTTAATGAGTGGTGCGCAATCTCAACTGAAAGCTTACATCGGAGGAGACATCCGGGTTTATCTCGTCCTCGGTTACGCTGAGGTCTAAAAATGTAGATCTGTCTAATTTGATGCTGCCCCCAATGGTTAGTTGAAACGCTGGGTCGGTCAGCTGGTCTATATCGCTGTCTTTGTAAATCGACGTTTGCGTGTCCAACTGTAATTTGAACGCCAAAGCATGAAAGGGCCGCCATCCCAGGAAGGCGGTGCCGAAACCTACCCAGTTACGCTGTAATTGTGGGAGTACGTCACCCGTCCCCAGGTAGCTGCCGCCAAGTCGGGCGGACCCTAACCAGGTTCCCCATTTGCGTGTGATCGTTGCTGATAAAGAGAAGTCAGTACTGCCGCTACCCATTAGCCTATCTGCATCACCTGTGGGAAGCTTCAATTGTCCACGTACTGTGAGATCGACTCTTTTCGTTGGTTTTATAGTCTTTCCAGCAAACAAAAGAATATCACCAAGACCTGTGGTGGACGACTGTATGTTAACTTGGCTGCGATTGTCGCGAGTGTATACAAATTGCAGTTGGTTATTGGCAACGCTGTCTCGACCCAGAGTGGGTAGACCGAAAGCATCGTGCCAATCATTTATGAATCCGTCCAGCACCCCGCCTCGATGAGACAGTAGCGGTAACTCCGTACCGATTTCCCATTGGTCACTCAAACCATGGCCAAGGCGAACTGCCAGCCTATAGGTTTCGCCATCTATTCGTATGAATTCGGATTGGTTCCGAGCGTCGGTGAAGTGGCTAGCGGCATCGAGGATTACACTGATAGAAGATTGATTCGGGGCCGGAACAGTCGGCGCTTGCATAGCCGATATCCCATAGATACCAATAAAGGGGTTTAGGTTTTTAATGGCAAATGGTCTCACTAGATCATCCGAGGCCCACACGCTCGGCGCTACCAACAATATTCCCAGCAGTTTTAAAAGGAAACGACAAAATACGAATTGTATATACTGCATCGAATATGTGGACTTACCTGAGACAATACCTGCCGCCAGGACCATTTGACCGTACGACGGTCGGATTGGCGTTGTTGCCGGTTTTGATCGCATTGATCATGTTAGTGGTCGATCGTTTCGGTCTGCAAAACACCTTTGTCCGAGAGTTTGGTCCAACGCTGCTGGAACGGGGTATCGGTCCTAACGAAATCCAGTTTTATGCGCAAATTTATTTTTCTGCGTTCGCACTGGTGTGCTTCGTGCTGGTTCCGTTGGCCTACCATGCTCTGTTCCCGCCCAATGTGGACAATCCGTTCGGGTTCAGGCTAAAAAGCTGCCGTCCACATCTTCTAATCTACCTGGGGATCATAGTAGTCATGATACCGATACTATGGTTCGCTTCCGCCAGCCCGAGCTTTTATCGATTCTATCCGATGTACATGCCGATAAGCATGGGCATGTGGTTTCTATACGAAGTGTCCTATATGGCTCAGTTTTTCTGCGTCGAGTTCTTTTTTCGAGGGTTTACTCTGTTTCGACTCGAGCCGCGGTTTGGTTACCACGCGATTACGATCATGGTTGTGCCTTATGCGTTATTGCATATACACAAGCCATTCCCCGAGGCATTGGCATCGATAGTGGCAGGTTTGGTCCTGGGTATGCTGGCTCTGAAGAGCAGGTCCATTTGGCCCGGGGTAATTATTCATTGCACCGTTGCTTTTTGCATGGACTGGTTCGCACTGATTCGTTCAGGGCGCATGGCCGTACTTTCTTAATCCGGATGTTTATTGGTGTGCTGACAAGGAGAGGAAGCGGGCAAGAAGTTACTCAGTTTGTTCTTGCAGCCAAACGTTGGCTGACTCGACGTCATCAAACTGTTTAACCTCCGCTGTTACGAATGCGATGGCAAGCCAACTGGCCCAAGTCAACCACTGGCTTTCCGTAACTACTGCGATTTTCTGATAGTCGCGAGCGTGCTGCTTATTAAAGCGCAACTCCTCGAGTGCCACGTCAAGTGAAAAGCCGGTCATACTGGTTAAATCTAAAAGCAGATTCACATGATCATATTGTTTAAGCTCATCTGTGACGGCATCTTCAAACTCTTGAAAATCATCCAGCGTCATGTCGCTGTAGATATGCACTTTTAGTAAATCGTGTTCTTGCTCGATTACGATCATCGTGAGCCTCGAGTAGAGAATGAGTATGATTTGGAATCTATCATACCTTCGATACTGGTGTGCATTCCCTTCTAGTTGGCTGATTCTAACCGTTTGGTGTTGCGTAATTAGTGTGGGATATTAGGGGTTGATACTCTATAAAGCGACAAAATGGATAAACTCGCCACCATTCTTTCATACAAAAATGTGGTACCGCGGATAGATAATTCTGCTTATATCGCGCCAAGCGCCGTTGTTGTTGGCGACGTAGTTATAGGAGTAGATTCTAGTTTATGGTTTGGGGTGGTAGCGCGCGGTGATATAAACGCGATAGAGATTGGACAACGAACCAACATCCAGGACGGAACGATTATCCATGTGTCAAGTACTGGTCACGGCACTCATATAGGCGATGATGTAACTGTTGGACACATGGCGGTGCTGCATGATTGCACGCTGCAGAACAGGTCTTTCGTGGGTATAAAAGCATGTGTTATGGATGGGGCCATGGTAGAGAGTGGAGCTATGGTCGCTGCAGGTGCGCTGGTTGCACCTGGAAAAGTAGTGCGCCGTGGAGAATTGTGGGCGGGAGTGCCCGCACGAGCGGTGCGGCCACTGAAGCAGGAAGAAATCGAGATGATGCAATGGATTCCCGAGCACTACGTGGAGTTAACGCAGGAATACTTGAGGCAATATGGTCAAAACCAGCAATAATTGTGATGTATAACTGGGATAATCCAGTCTATCGCATAGGCTGTACCGGTATTAACGAGTTAAAGAAAACTGATTTTGCCTAACAAACCCACTATCACCCATATCGAAACCGTTGCCAGAACTCGACTATTTCATGTGGAAAAAGTCGATCTTCGCTTCGACAACGGTAACCGGGTGGAATACGAACGGTTGCGCAGCCCGAGCGGCGGTGCGGTGCTCGTAATCCCTCTATTGAATGAAGATACGATATTGATGGTCAGAGAGTACGTAGCCGGTATGGATCGATACGAAATTGGTTTTCCGAAAGGTGTTGTAGACCCAAACGAGTCAGCACAAGAAGCAGCTGATCGCGAGCTTAAAGAAGAGATAGGTTATGGCGCGAATCAGCTTAAAACACTTCGAGTCCTTTCAGTGGCACCGGGTTATTCCAACTATGAGACACACGTTGTGTTGGCCACTGATCTGTATCCGGAAAAGTTGCCGGGCGATGAGCCGGAAGAGGTTGAGGTGATACCCTGGTCTTTGAAGGAACTGGATAAACTCTTTGATCGCGATGACTTTGTCGAAGCAAGGAGCATAGCCGCACTCTACCTTCTTCAGCGGGAGTTTTGACTTTGGATATATCAGATACCAAGAAATTACGACACTACACAGAGTCGGCGAAATCGGTTGCACGTGATGCGGGAGCCCGCATTCTAGAAATCTATGACCGTGGTTTTGACGTTCATACGAAAGGTGACGGGTCGCCGGTGACAACGGCGGACCACCGCTCACATGAACTAATCGTCAAAGCGCTCAATGCATTGACCCCCGACGTGCCGGTGCTGTCTGAGGAGTCCCCCAGTGAGGCAATTGAACATCGGCGCGATTGGCCCTATTACTGGTTAATCGATCCCCTTGACGGTACTAAGGAGTTTATTAGCCGACACGGGGAGTTCACGGTAAACATTGCGCTCATCCACGATAAACGGCCTGTCCTAGGTGTAGTCTACACCCCGGTGCAAAGACTCTTGTATTGGGCCTGGTTGGGGGGATCAGCGTTCAGGCAGCAGGGCGTTGATCAACCCAAAACGATCGAAGCAAAGGAGTATCGAACAGGTACCCCCACGGTAGTCGCCAGTCGCTCCCATGGGCGTGGTAATCTGAAAATATTCTTGGACTCCGTTGAGCAAAGCTATGGCGGTTATGAACTAACGAGCATGGGCAGTGCGTTGAAGATCTGTATCGTAGCGGAGGGTAAAGCGGATGTTTATCCTCGGCTCGGGCCAACCAGTGAATGGGATACGGCGGCGGCGCATTGTGTGTTGGTTGTCGCCGGAGGAAAGATTACAGACTGCAATGGGGGGCCGCTGCTCTATAGTAAGGAGTCTTTACTTAATCCCTGGTTTATAGCCTGTGGTCGCGGGCAAGAGGATTGGAACAAGCATTTAGCCAACATCGAGACAGATAGAAGTAACGAGTAGCTTGCATCTGGTAGCTCGACTCTGCTTCAAGTTTGTTTCGCACTCACTACTAGGGGCCAGGACTCGCGCTTGAGGTCAATCAGTTGTGGTTCGATCCGTTTTGGCCTTGAGCGGTAGAGGCTGCTTACCGAAATGTTGGCGCCATCGGTTCCTTATCTTGCGCCAAGCGATTTTAAGGTTAACCAGAGCCCGCTTGGCCCATGGGAAATCGGCAGATAATAAGATCAGCCCAAGTGGAAGCATCCAGAATCCAAGCACTGGAAGGGCTCCAAAGATACCACCCAGAACGAGTAGAATACCGAGGGGAATCCGAATCCAACGTGGGTGCGATTTGAGCTGGAGAAACTTCGCTTTAATGGACTTACTGGATGGCATGAAGAGTGGTTCCTTGCAATAACTATACACGAGTTTATTGATATAAATGTGATGCATTTGCAATTCACTAAAATGCAAGGTTTGGGCAATGACTTCATTGTGATAGATGGTATTAGTCAGCAGCTCGATATCAGTGCAGAGCAGGCACGTCGCTTGGCCAATCGGAAACATGGAATAGGTTGCGATCAGATCTTGATGGTTGAGAAACCACAACAAACTGGAGTCGACTTCAATTACCGTATCTTGAATGCAGATGGCGGTGAGGTTGAACAATGTGGCAACGGGGCACGTTGCTTCGCCGTGTTTGTTAGGGACAGAGGTCTGACGGATAAAACATCTATTCGAGTGCAAACGACGGGCAGCTTGATGACGTTGAACGTTGAAGCCGATAACGAAGTTACCGTAGATATGGGTGTTCCTGAATTCGAGCCCGCAAACATTCCATTCACGGCAAATGAGCAACGCGATGCGTATAAGTTGGAAGTAAACGGATCGAGCTTAAAAATTGCCGCGCTAGCCATAGGTAACCCCCACGCGGTTCATATAGTCGACGACGTGGATGCTGCGCCGGTGGAGGAACTGGGCCCACTTATTGAATCACACGCCAGATTTCCTAACCGGGTTAACGCAGGCTTTATGCAGATCTTAGATAAAAACCAGATAAAAGTGAGGGTGTATGAACGCGGTGTGGGTGAGACGCTCGCCTGTGGCAGTGGTGCTTGTGCTGCGATGGTCGCTGGAAGGCTTTGGGGTTTGTTAGACGAAAAGGTCGATGTAATACTACGCGGCGGGCCCTTAACGGTGACTTGGCAGGGCCAAGGCAAACCCGTGTTTATGACCGGAACCGCGACTAAGGTATTTGATGGCGAAATTGACCTGGACAAACTGTAGTGGAAAAAACAGAGCAACAAGACGACGCGACAAAGATTAGTGAAGCTGAATCTGTAATCGCCTATTTACGGGCACACAGGAACTTCTTCTTAGAGCATCCGGAATTGCTTGCGGAGCTCGATATCCCCCACGACGAGGGTGAAGGTTCAATCTCCCTGATTGAGAAACAGGTGTCGGTGTTGCGTGAACGCAATGAGGCCGAGCAACAACAGTTGTATTCATTGGTGAAAACGGCGCGCGATAATGAACGGGTTGCGGAACGCCTACACCGAATCGCAGTGGAAGTGTTGGGTTTTGAAAACCTGGACGATATTTTGGATAGTGTTTCCCAGTTGATAAAGGATCTATTCAATGTGGAGTTTGTCAGCTTTAGGATCACCAATGGAATTGGCAATCGTCCTGAGATGGCCGATGCAAGGTCACCCGCGTTCGCGGACCTGTACCACCGTGTCGTCGCCGGTCACAGCGTGTGCGATAACAACTTGGCACCAGCATCAAAAAGTTTTCTGTTCGGTGAGGACGCAGCGGTCAAGT
>JASJAT010000077.1 GCA_030066885.1 Arenicellales bacterium
GTTTGGACTCCCGCTGCTGTGCTTACTCGTTCATTTCGAAGGCGGGTTAAGTGCGCTCAAGACCAACCGCCCGCAGGCGCACGTTTTGCGTTACCTCCTTGTTCTTACGCTCAGTTTTACTTTTTTCTGGGCGCTGTCACAGATGAAATTGGTCGACGCTGTCGCTCTTTCCTTCGCCGCACCAATATTCATTGCCGGGCTTTCAGTTCCGGTCTTAAAGGAGTCGGTGGGTTGGCACCGTTGGGCAGCGATAGGTATTGGTTTCTGCGGTGTCTTAGTTATGTTGCGTCCCGGCATGGGTGTATTCCAGTGGGCCGCTGTGGTGGTTCTTTGCAGTGCGTTGGCCTATGCCCTTCTGGCAATCTCGACCCGCGCGTTTAAGTCTACCGAAAGCACAGCATCGCTGGTGCTTTATCCTCAACTTGGGGTATCCCTGACCGGACTCATTCTCATACCCCACTTCTGGATAACTCCGAGTCTGAGTGAACTTGGGCTGTTCGCGCTTGCCGGCATTTTCGGTAGTGTCGGCATCATATGTCTGACCCAGGCTTTTCGATTGGCTCCGGTTGCCGTCGTATCACCGTTTGAATACACCGCACTGATATGGGCCACCCTGTTGGGTTTTCTAATGTGGAATGAATTGCCAGATTTGCCGACCTTGGTGGGTGCGACCATCGTATCAGCGAGCGGGCTTTACATCATTTACAGGGAGACGATCAAAGTTGGACGAGTACGACCAAAGTTACCCAGTATGAGTCCAGACGACACCGGTCTGTGACCGTATGCGTTATTCGTTTTTAACAATTGGCATTGTGTAACACACTGCAGTGCCACTAAGGACAACAGTGCCATCACCGGTCGAAATACGCGTATTCAACTCGGTGATCGGCTTGTCGTCGCGGACCTTGGTTACCTCAACCTCTCCCGTAATCGAATCGCCGGGCCGCACAGGTGCCTTAAAACTCCAGTTAGTCTGAAGAAAGACGGTTCCTGGTCCAGGCAGGTCTTCCGCTACCACCGCATTGAGAATGGCACTGGTGACCCCGCCCTGGACAACGATGCCTCCAAATGGGGTCTTACTGGCAGCAACCTCATCATAATGTAAAGGATTGAAATCGCCGCTGATCTCCGTAAACAATTCGATGTCACGTGATTTAACATCACGTGTTCTCGTCGCTGCTTGCCCAACTTCAGGTTTACCATTCGGCCATACATCGGATGTTTGCGTCATAACAACCTCCCATTCAACTGGTAAGGAATGATATTACTCTAGCGTGATCATATGGATACCAACTGCTACTGCCCCTAACGTATGAATCATTTTCTACTGCACGACGGTTGCATTCGCTTGGTACAACGGTCTCAGTGCCAAGAGACCAAGTACCGGTCCCGGAATGAGTAACCAAAAAATCATTTGTGGCCCAAACACAGGGAGCAAAGCATTAACCATTTCAATACTAAATACCGTGATAAGAAAACCAATAGAGTTGGCAATGGTCAGAGCCGATCCGACATATTCTCGGGGTGCGTTTTCCGCATTTAACGCCGAAAACTGGGGTGAGTCGCCAATTACTGTAATTCCCCAGATAACAAGAAATAGTATGAATATGAGAGACGGCGCATTAAATACGAAAGGTGAGAGCAGGCAGCAAACTCCAGAGATAAAAAGCTGAACCGCCGCTACTTTTACGCTACCCGTTTTTTCCGAGACCAAACCCCCTCCGGCACATCCAATGAATCCAACCGCAATGATCACGAATGACCAAAACGACACGCTTAACCCCATATTGGTGTTTTGACTGTATGCCAATAGCCACACAGGAATAAAAGCCCATAGTGTGTACAGCTCCCACATATGTCCAAAGTAGCCAAAAGCCGAAGCACGAAATGCTCTTGATCGAAAAACAATAGCGAGGGCTCGGGGATTGAATGTCGATCCCTTAGGTAGATGAGGTCCGTCCGGAACAAACAAAAGCATCAATACACCACCGCATATCGCAAGTATAGAAACCCCAACCATGACTTGTTGCCAGGGTAACTCGGTGCCTAACCCCCGTAAGAGATGTGGGAAAGCAGTGCCCAAAACCAACGCCCCCACCAGGTAGCCGAGTGCTCGCCCTAATCCTTTTTCATACCAGCCCGCAGCGATCTTCATGCCCACGGGGTAGATACCGGCAAGGAAGAAACCGGTGGTGAATCTCAGCAACAATAGACCGAACAAAGACTCGGGCCCGACAAGTATCAGTACGTTTGCAGCTGCTCCTGCGATTGAGCACCAGAAGAAAACCTTACGAGGTGAGAAACGATCGGCCACTGCCAAAAAAGCGAACACCAGCGTACCTATAATAAAACCGAGCTGAACCGCCGACGTGATATAACCCACACTCTGTTCGGCCAAATCCCAGTTACGCTGCAAATCCGAAATGACTGCGTTTCCCGCAAACCACAATGACGTACCCGTGAACTGAGAAAAAATAATAATTGGCAGAATGTGGGCGGGACGCTTCATCTATAGCGCCTAAGTGTTGTCACCGGCAGGGAAAACTACATAAAGTTCACGGCGAAAAAGGCCTTCGTTCGTCGCCTCTATCTTTGCCTGCATTCGGGTCACGCGCGCAGCGAACTCTTCTTTTCCCATCAACTTTTCCAGTTCATTAGCTTGCGTTTCATATTCCCGCAAATAAAGCCCCATGGTAAGTGCATATTCACCGGTGAGATCTTCGCCATCGACAATACGCCATCCGCTCTCGCCGAGCATCGTAGGATAATCAGACGCTGCTTCAACAAAGGGCGGTCCAAGTTCTATGGCTCGTACCTGATCCAGCGGAGCCAGGTTAGGGGCAATCGATATAACGGTGAATACCATGCAGCCACCTGGACGAATCACTCTCCGACAGTCTTTGAGCACGTCAAACTTTGCCTTCAGGCAACAGAGCACATCGGAATGACTGATCGCGTCAAATGCTACATTTGCAAACGGGAGTGAAGCGCCGTCTGCTGCCGTTATCCAATGCACCCCGGTCAATCCGTCGTCAACAGCCCGCTGTGCCGCAATTCGAAGCCCCTCATAGGGCAAATCCGTTAACGCCAAGTCACAACCCATCTGGTCAGCTAGGTACAGGCCTGGCCATCCAGAACCCGCGCCCACCTCCAACAAGCGCTGACCGGGATGCAGGTTTAAAAGACTACAGATCCGATCTGCCTCGTCTCGCGTCGTCCAGCTTGTACCGCCGTAGTCGCAACCACACGCCTGGCGTTCTATCGTTTGCCATACCGGACTTTGGTAGCACTGGTATTGCGTACCGAAATCCTCGATCAGAGTCTTTTCTTTAGATGTTCGCATAGTGGGGTTAATATTATGGTCATGCACATCAAACTTGTGCAGCGTCTCGCAAATTCCTGTGGGAGCGGCGCTCTCGCCGCGATACAACCGGATTCCCGCCGTTGTTAATTGGAATGCTATGGCTTGTTAATAGCGAGAACGCTCTCAGCAAACTCGACCGCTTGGTCGGTAAATAAGCGATTGGACAGGATCTCACTTTCTTCCTTGAGCTCCATATCCCACTCACTCGCTAACACTTTAACAACATTTACCTCCTCTCCCATTGGCGCGACTTCGCTTATTTCATCTAGGGTATGCATGAGAAGTTCAATGTCGTGTCGCCAACCAAGCACACTGCCTAATCTCTTTAAATCGAGAATTCTCTTCGAGTTGCGTCGGTTGTTAGGGTCTAGGTAAGAAACGGATTGGAGCTGGTAGCACAAATACTTGCACCACTTTCGCCAGCGATGACTGGTGGTGGGTTTGTCCCTGCGCGATATCTGCTCCGCCAAAGATCTAGCGTATTCGTAAGTCCTAGCTAACCCCGACACTAGATTTTCCGTTTTATCCAGATCTCTTTGCAATTTGCGCCAGTCCCGCTGATCGAACAGCACAGACCTTTTGAGTCCATTGTGAATGGACTTATCGGTCACACCTTTCTCATTGGTACTGCCTCTCACATGGGCGAGCACGGCTTTTACTTTTCTGCGCTGCGATTTGGTGTCTGCTCCTTTGAGTAGCTTCTTCAAGGTCTTCCTGAGAACGGTTTGATCCCGGTTCGCCGATAACAGCCTACCCGCATCCCTTAAGTTTGTATCCGCTGCTGTGAAGTGGCTGTAACCAGTCTCAAAATAGCTCAAATGCCGCATGGCGCGTAAACGCTTAAGATTGACACGGATATCATGCACATCTGTTTCGGTAAGTTGTTTTCTGTCGGTAATCGTATCGATAATTTCCTTATCGATCGCCAAACTGTAGACACAGACTTGCTGCCCGATACTGTCGTATGACATCGAGCTTTTAGTGTTCTCAATGTCTTCTCTGGCTCTTACCATGGTGGTGAAAGGTTTGATTTCTCTACCCTTTTAAAGAACTCGCCTGCTGTGGTCAAATCAGGCCAATATAGGTAATGGCGCCTTACGTGGTCCGTGGCCATCTAACTGCATGATAGTTATGAAGTTTTATCCTATAAGGGCGATTTATAGCGGTCAATGCGACTATGTCATTTAGAGTGTTCTAAATGCCTCTTTGTTCACTTTTAGCTAACCCTGGTTGGCCTTCAGCTGGTGTTCCAGGGATTTTAAATCTCCGAGCACCCAAAGGTCAGAGACCTTATCACCTTCAAAGGTAAACAACGCGCACCCTGCCCAACTGACGGTTTTTTGGGTGGGGGCATAACCAAGAAATTCACCTTGATGAATCCCGGTAAAGCGCATTTTTGTAAATACTTTACCTGGTTCACAGACCAGATCCTCAATGACGCATTCGTAATTCGCCAGCGCCTGGTGAACCATATCTACATATTCTATAAATCCCCGGTGGCCCAGCTTTTCCTGACCGAGTGACCCTCGAAAACGGAAACCTTCGTGTAACACGTTTGGAACCTCTTTTTTGTCGTGCTGGTTCCAAATCACGTCATAAAATTTCCTGACCTGCCGCTCGTGTTTGTTCATAATTCTAAGGTTGCCTGTAGGAGCAGCACCTTCGCCGCGATATTGCGTCGTCTCAGGGCAAACCGTGTGCTTTGCCCAACAAGCCATAATCCCCTCGCTAAGGCGCGAAGCTTAAAAATATAATTGTTTCTATACCTTTTGATTAGGTGTATATGCCAATTCAAGCTTTATGCCATCGAGGTCCTCGAAAAAAACAGCATAGTATCCCCGGCTATAAGTATACGTGGCAGGGGCGTTCAAGACTTTTGCCCCAACCTTCAGCAACAGTTCATAAAACTCATCTACCTCCTCTTTTGTATCACTGTTGAACGCAAGGTGGTGAATCCCGGTTTGCCCTTTATGGTGAGGTTGCTGTTGATACTTTTGCTTAGTCTTATACAGAATAAAATCTCCTATGCAATCGGGTCGTCTCCAAAGATACTTACTCCTTCTTTGGTAGCCAAGAAACTCCAAAATTGGTGCGTAAAAGTCAGCGGAGGCCTGCTTATCGGTAACCGACAAGGCAATATGATTAACTATTCCAGTCGCCATTCAGACAGTTGATCGTTTATGCGTCGGGTGTTTCGAGCGCCATCCACATTAATGGTGAATGAGTTTGGGTAACGAAGCATACCACTTTGAATGATCTCCACGATTATTTGGCATTCCAGGCTTGGTTAAGCATCCCCTTGGTGAAATAAAGCTGTCGATTCGGTGAAACTTCTCTTCGTGCCATTGGATATTAAAGGCACACAGTTTGGGATAAAACTCGAGATGCGAATACGGGAGCTGGTCGTGAATCCACCAGGCTAACGACCGCCAGTCCAATCCCTCAGCATATCGGTCAGCGAACCAAGGAATGACAATACAAGCAGCTGCACCATGTTGTCCTTTGGCATCCGCCATGTCCCAAATATGATAAGCGGCATTGGAAGCGACAGATCCCCCCTCCCTACGATCGTTACCGAAGGTCGTTACTTCTGCTGCACGATATCCAGAACGCACCGCGATGCGACCAAATGTAGCCTGCAAAGGTTCTAATAATTCTTCACATAGGCGCTGGCCTGTTTTGATTGCTAGATCAGGGTCATGAGGAATATTAGGTATGCCGTAAAAATTTGCTATTTCGGAATACAAAAAATCGCGCATATAAAAATTGGGACTAAGCCGGACTCTACCCAGTTGCTCGAGTCCACGCATAGAACGAGGTTTTCGCATCTTTAAACTTTAAGGATCTCTGTTTAATCGCGGCGAGGGCATCGCTCTTACAAGGCGATCACCGTTTTTGATCACGTCCCCCACGTTGTTAGCGGGAATCCAAACATAGTCCCCGCTCAAAGCAGGATCCATGAAAACGAATAACAATAGATATTCCGGCTAAAAGCGTGCCGGAATCATGGCCAGTTACGCGCTGCTCCTACTGTAGATGGCGCCCGCGCCAATATCGATCCATCTAATCATTCAATTGTTAATTATTCAGAGCTTCCTTAATTAGCATCTGACCTTTGAAACTTACCATAAACACACCTTTCAAAAACATGATGCAATTGGTCAGAGTATCCCGAAGATGACGCTCCAATCCTTAAACGATCGCGCTAGACGACTTTAACGTTGATGAGTTCCTCGCCGTCTGGATCGGTGATATGTACAGCGCATGCGATGCAAGGATCAAAGCTGTGGATGGTACGTAAGATTTCAATCGGTTGCTTGGGATCATGCAGTGTGTGTCCCGCCAACGCGGCCTCGTAAGGCCCCGGCTGGCCTTGTGCATCGCGTGGGCCTGCGTTCCAAGTACTTGGCACTACTGCCTGGTAGTTATCTATCTTGCTGTCCTTGATCACGATCCAATGGGCAAGTCCGCCCCGAGGGGCTTCCATATAGCCAACACCCCGAGCCTCGTTAGGCCAACTTGACGGATCCCACAGGGTGGGGTTGAAGGTTTGGGTGTCACCCGCTTTTATATTCGCGACCAGGTTGTCATACCAAGTTTGCATCGTGTCACCGATGACCTTGGTTTCCAAGGTACGGGCGGCGGTACGTCCCAGGGTCGAAAATAAAGCCTGTACTGGTATCTCCAGTTTAGACAACGCCATGTCCACCAGCTCTTTGGTTTGATCATGGCCACGAGCATATAACATTAGTACGCGCGCAAGCGGGCCCACCTCCATGACATGCCCTTTCCAACGCGGTGACTTTAACCAGGAGTAACCTTGCTCTACATCAAGATGCTGATAAGGCGGTTCCGGTCCCGTGTAATTGAGTTCCGTTTCACCATCGTAGGGGTGTAGCCCACTGTCATTACCGTTTTCATACTGATACCAGGAGTGTGCAATGTACTCTTGGATCTGGTCGGCAGCGTGCATGTCGATGTCATGCACCGTACTCAGGTCACGATCCATGATCACGCCGGCTGGAATCAGGTAACTCGAAGGATCGTCCATTCCTTTCTCAGGGAAGTCACCGTAGGTCATGAAGTTACCTACGCCCTCCCCTTGCCCACCCCAGTCTTTGTAGAACGACGCAATCGCCAGCGTATCGGGAATGTATACTTGATTAACAAACGAACGCATCTGGTTGATGATGTCTTGCACCTCAGCGAGCCTCTTGGCGTTGACCGCGGAATCTGAATCCAAGTCTATAGGTCCGGGAACACCCCCTACGACAAAGTTGGGGTGCGGATTCTTGCCTCCGAATATGGTATGCAGTTTGGCAACATCCCGTTGCCACTCCAAGGCTTCGAGGTAGTGGGCCACAGCCATCAAATTTGCTTCTGCCGGCAACTTGTAGGCCGGGTGACCCCAGTACGCGTTGGCAAAGATGCCAAGCTGGCCCGATTCCACGAAGCCCTTTAGCTTTTTCTGCATGTCAGCAAAGTAACCGGGGGAGGACTTAGGGTAGTCGCTGATCGATTGGGCAAGTTGTGATGTTGCAGCTGGGTCAGCGTCCAGAGCGGAGACGATATCTACCCAATCCAAGGCATGGAGGTGATAGAAATGCATAACGTGGTCGTGCACGTATTGAGCACCGATCATCAGGTTGCGAATCAGCTGTGCGTTTGGTGGAACCGTGTAGTTCAAGGCATTTTCTACGGCGCGAATCGATGCCATCCCGTGCACTAAAGTACATACACCGCAAATTCGTTGTGCGAACGCCCAAGCATCGCGTGGATCACGGCCCTTCAATATGATCTCGATACCCCGCACCATAGTGCCAGAAGAGTAAGCCTGCTCGATGGCGTTGCCGTTCATTTGCGCTTCGATGCGAAGGTGACCTTCGATGCGTGTGATCGGGTCGACAACAACGCGTTCATTCATTTTCTTAAATCCCGTTGAGTTTTAATCTGCAAGGTGTTCGGCCAAAGTTTCAGCAAGCCCTACGACCTCAACGTCCATGTTGGTGTGCTCAATGCCCTCTTCCAAATTGATACGGCAGTTGGCGCAAGCAGTCACCATCGTATTGACTCCCAGTTTCTCGAGTTGGCTTTTCTTTCTGTTGAATACCGTCAGTTTTAGCGGCTCGGCCCGTTCATTAGCGCTGACGCCCCCACCACCTCCACAGCACCAATTCATTACGCCGGCATCCTCCATCTCCACGAAGTTCGACGACACCATATTGAGCAACCTTCGCGGTTCATCCACAACTCCGCCTTTTCTAACGATTTGACAGGGATCGTGAAACGTTAGTTTTTGATCCAGCTTACCCTCTACCTTGAGTTTTCCCTGAGCACGCAACTGATCCAACAGCTCCAGGATATGAACGACTTCAAACGGGTATTTTTTTCCGATCACATTCGGACCTTCCCAGCGCAGCGCGTAGTATGCATGCCCGCATTCCGGGCTGATCACATATTTCACTTTGAGCTTTTCCGCCCCGTCCACAATACGTTGGATCAACTCGCCTTCGATATCGCTGGACCCTATCTGCATGCCGCTGTTGGTTGCTTCAAAGGCTTCTGAACAGAGTGTCCAACTCACCCCTGCTTTGTCAAACAACCGCGTGAGCGCTTCGATGTACTCTGGGAAGTTCATGATCTCCATGGACGAGAGTAGTGCCATATAATCTGCACCCTCGACGTCCAAGGGAACTTTCAAGCCGGTATCTTTTTCGACATGTTTTATTTGGGCCTTGAGAGCGGGAAGTTTGACGCCCATCGGGCTACCCACGGTCACCGCTCGATAAGTGGCGTCCTTCAGACCTCTCGGTGCATAGCCAGCGGCGATCATGCCTTCACGGGTTTTACGGATCATATAAGCTATGTCATTGCCAACCGGGCATACCATGGAGCATCTACCGCACAACGTGCAGGCATCGTAGATTAATAACTCCCATTCCTTGAGCAGCTCATCGGTAACAGACTTGGTTAACCCAAACTTGGAGGCCAACTTGCCGAAAAAAGTGTATTCACTCTTCCAAACGCGGCGCAGCGGCTCAACCTTGTTGATTGGTGTGTAACGTGGATCTTCGGTTTCGGTGTAGAAAAGACACGCATGGGCACACATCCCACAATGCACGCAACTGGACAGATAGGAAGCGATAGGGCCATCGATCTGTTCCTTAAACGCATTGGTGGCTCGTTCCGCCGGTGTACTCATGACTGCACTCCCCGGCGGCCAAAGGCAGAGCCGTTATACCAGCGTGCCAGGAACACGGTAAAAAAGTGCATTAGCTTGGTAAAGGGAAAAACGATCAGCAGTATTTCGACGCTCAGAATATGGATACCAAGCATGGTTTGATACGGAAACAGCATCCTATGAAAAGCAAGATAGCCGGTGAGCAGGGGTAACAACGTCACCAACCAACAAAGGTAATCCTCAAAAGTGGATAGAAATTTGAGCACCGGATTCCGCAAGCGATTGATAAGAATCACTACCATCGCAAAGATGGTTACCACCGTTACTGCGTCAATAAACGGTGTGGGTAACCCAGGCCATTGCAACCCTAAAACGGAATGAAACAGTTCGATATGCGGAACAAAGAATAAAATCGTTGTAAACAGTCCGATGTGAAAAATATAACCTGCGACCACATTGAGCGGTGAACGCTTGAACGTGCCGGTATCGGGAATGGAGCGACCGAAGATCGTTTTTATACCCGGGACAACGCCATCTCTCCGTGGTTCAGATAAGTCTTGTTTCCTTCCAAGCACGAAGATTTCGACTATCCGAATAGCGACTCCCAAAGCGAATATCGCAACAGCGATTTGAAACATCGGCCCGCGCACCCATGCCAAAAATTCTACTGGTGTCATGACGACTCCTCTAAATCATCCGTGGTGACCTTATAGTGCTCTTTTTGGGCTTTAATTTTCCGCGTCCGAGCCATCGAACCAGCAGCCGCACCGATTAACGCACCAGCGACCACGCCGTAAACTAAAGTTCGAGTTACATCGCCCGTCGGGGTAGATAAGGGCTGGTAGAATCCGCCCATATCCCAAAAGTCCGGCTCTGAGCAGCCCAGGCAAGGATGACCTGCTTCTATTGGAAAGCTGGTTCCTTCGTTCCATTTTGTCGTGGCACAGGCGTTATACGTAGCCGGTCCTTTGCAGCCCAGTCTATATAAACACCAACCTTTCTTCGCACCTTCATCATCGAAGCTCTCGGCAAACAATCCCCTGTCGTAGAAAGGCCGTCGATAGCATCGATCGTGAATCGACTGCCCGAAGAACGTGATAGGCCGGCCCAGGTCATCCACCTCCGGCAGTTTGTCGAAGGTCAAGAAGTGCGCCAGCACCCCGGAGATAACTGTTGGAATCGGAGGACAACCCGATACATTGATCACCGGTTTGTCACTAATAATTGCAGACACCGGCATTGCGCCAGTGGGATTGGGCTTGGCATATCCAATCCCACCGAACGCGGCACACGTTCCGACAGCGATAATTGCAGCCGCTCCTTCTGCTGTTTCTCGCAGCATCTCGAGGTTGGTGATACCAGCGATGGTTGAGTAAACGCCACCATTATCTACCGGGATCGAACCATCTACGACCACAAGATAGCGCCCGTTGTTTTCCTTCATGGCAGCTTCCCTTGCTTCCTCCGCTGCCTCACCGGAAGCCACTTGCAGTGTGTGGTGATAGTCAAGTGACACTTGCTCTAGGATCAGGGTTTCCAGATTCGGAGAGTGCGAGCGTGTTAGAGATTCAGTGCAGCCTGTACATTCCTGAAATGACAACCAGATTACAGATGGCCGCTTAGCATTCTCAAGTGCTCGTGCGATCGCGGGCACCATACTGGGTGACAACGCCATCATAGAGGCCGTTGTCGCGCAGAATTTCAAGAACCCTCGCCTGCTTATACCTTCTGCTTGCAGACGCTCAGCCACTGTAAGCCCGTTTTTATTCCAAGGTTGCAGCATGGTTCTACGCTCCATTTAGTTTTATGGTTTCAAGCGCATCCTTGAGCTTCTGCCTAGCCACAATAACATCCTCGTGCTGCGCTTTAAGAATGTCAGGCATGTAAGTAACTTCTATGAATTTGGCGATCACTGCGCCTTGTTCGTTACGATGCTCAACCCACCAAATGCCGGCATAGGCAGTCTCAGTAACTCGGCTTTCACCCAGTGTATGGATGGTAGCAGCAACCTCCCCTTGCCCAAGTGCGATACTCAGCCGTTCCTCATCGACTGGGCCAAACGGAAGGCTTTTGATATCAATAACCGTTTGCCTGTCATGAGTAAGAAGTTCATTTAAGGCGTGTAAAATTTCGTTTAGAACCGGTAGGTCATTACCACGGTCTTTTGCACAAGGGGTAGGTTCTATTTCTATACTGTCATCCATCGCCGGGTTCATTTGAAAAATGAGGCAACTGGGCAAGCCGAGAGCTCGATAAGATTTTGAAGTCTGCCCAACGAGGTGTCATTGATGTAAATCAATAAAGCGAAAGAGCACGGGCCGGATTGAAACACGGCGAATTATCCCGAAGGGGATAGAGGGCAGGTATGCTCCAATTTCTCTCACCAAGGCGCAAGGCACGGCAGGGAAGAAATAGTATATCTACAACATAAAATTGAACGTTGCATCCTTAGTTCCGTAAACGGTACATCCATGTATTACTACTGCGAGCTTGGCGTCTTGGCGAGATTTTTTGATGGTAAGGAGTTGATCTAGCTACTACATACAAGCTACTCGCTACTAATTTGACATAAATCAATTCACAGCAGGTGCCTTTGAATATGCTGTGATTTTAAAAAGTGCGGTGTAAAGCGTCTATGTGTCTAGGCATCCCAATGCAGATCAAAGCTATCGAAGGCTTCATGGCGCGTTGTGAAGCTAAAGGTGTGGAGCGGGATGTCAGTCTGTTTATGCTGCCCGAAGGCGAAGCACAAGTGGACGACTATGTGGTGGTTCACGTGGGCTACGCAATACAGAAAATCTCTGAACAGGAAGCCCGTTCGGCGTGGGAGCTATACGACGTGATGTTAAACCACGATGGGCGGGTGACAGGCGGAGGCTAAGGCAGTGCACGAGTTAGCCGTATGCCAGGCTTTACTGCAACAGGTAGAGCAAACGGCGAGGCAACACGCTGTCAGCGAGGTGACGAAGGTTGTTTTGCGTATCGGTCCCTTATCCGGAATAGAACTACCATTGCTACAGCAGGCGTTTACTGTTGCGCGCAGAGGCACGATCGCCGACAAAGCTGATCTGGTAGCTGAAGAATTGCCCGTGCGTATACGGTGCACGCGCTGCCGTACGGAATCAACTGTAAGTGCCAGCCGCCTACTATGTATGGTATGTGGTGACTGGCGCACACGACTAATCAGTGGAGACGAGATGGTGCTCGCTAGTATTGAGATGACTCGCAGTCAACGATCACCGCCCCAGACAGAACTCACAGGAGACGTAAACTATGTGTGACACATGTGGTTGTAATGTTACATCGGGTAATGAGCATCTGCTGCATAGCCACGGCAAGCTTGCCAGAACCACAGAAGGAAGTGAAAGCATCGAGGTATTACGTGACCTGTTGCACGAAAACGACCATCAGGCCAGACACAACCGAGAGCACTTTGATCAACATGACGTTCTTGCTATAAACCTGATGTCATCGCCGGGTGCGGGCAAGACCAGGCTACTCGAGGCTACTATAGATCGCCTAGCTCACGATAAACAGATTGGGGTAGTGGAAGGTGATCTTGAAACTGAACGTGATGCGCAGCGTATCCGTAGCAAGGGTGTCCCAGCTGTCCAGATCACGACCGGTAGTGCATGCCATCTGGATGCACACCTGGTACATGAAGCTCTACACCAGTTAGATTTGGCTGCTATCGATTTTCTATTTATCGAGAATGTCGGGAACTTGGTTTGCCCCGCCAGCTTCGATCTTGGTCAACACTTAAACGTTACTTTGTTGTCGGTGACCGAAGGTGACGATAAACCCGCCAAGTACCCGGTAATGTTCCGCCAAACTGATCTGATGCTGATCTCCAAAATCGATCTACTGCCCCACCTTACCGATTTTGACCCACGACAGGCAGAGCTGCATCTACGACAGTTAGCGAACCCGGCTCAAACGATATGCCTATCGGCACAAACTGGAGAAGGGCTCGACGCGTGGTGTCAATGGGTAGGTGAACATCTAGCACAATCGACGCAAACAAGAAGGCTGGCCAAGCCCGTTTCCGCCTGAATCTACTGGAGGCTGATTCCTTTGTTGAATGCTCATCAGTGGTTAGAGAAAATTCATCAGCTGCCTTTGCCGGAAAAGGTGCGGGTCATGAATGTTTGTGGGGGCCACGAACGCGCGATTACCATGGCTGGTCTACGCAGCGTACTCCCGACCCAGATTGAGTTAATACCTGGGCCCGGTTGCCCAGTGTGCATTTGTCCCGAAGAAGATCTCTATCAGGCCATACAGATTGCGCTGCGCGAGTCGGTCACCGTAGTAGCTTTCGGTGATATGTTGCGAGTCCCGGTCAATGTCCCGCGGCGGGATATAAGAACACTTGAACAAGCCAAGGCCAGGGGCGCGGATATTCGACCCATCGCTTCTCCGATTGAGGCGGTAGAAATTGCCTCTACCGAACCCGACCGAGACGTTGTTTTTTTCGCGGCTGGTTTCGAGACTACCACCGCACCTGTCGCGGCGATGATTGCGCAGGGTGTCCCCGCTAACCTCAGTGTGTTAATGAGTGGCCGACTGACCTGGCCGGCAGTGGCCATGCTATTGGAATCCGATGAAGCCGAATTCGATGCCCTTGTCGCGCCGGGTCATGTAGCCACCGTCATGGGTCCGGAGGAATGGGAGTTCGTGGTAAAACGTCATCGGCTTCCTGCCGCCGTCGCGGGATTTACTCCCACCAGCCTGCTGGCAGCAACGTATTCGGTACTGCGACAGAAGTTAGAAGACAATCCTTTTCTGGACAACTGTTATCCGGAATTGGTACGACCAGGCGGCAATGCCAGAGCTAAAGAGTTTCTAAATCAAGTACTAAAGGTTGAAGATGCTAAATGGCGCGGCATTGGTATGATCCCCGCTTCAGGATTTGCCTTACGCAAGCAATACCTTAATTGTGATGCACGACTACGCTATCCCGACTATGTAGACGAATCACGTAGGTACATCGGCCAGATGCCCAAAGGTTGCGAATGCGCCAGTGTCGTACTCGGCAAAATTTATCCTAATCAATGCAAAGTATTTGGAACGGCGTGTACACCAGCGAATCCAGTCGGGCCTTGCATGGTCTCTGACGAAGGCGCTTGTCGAATCTGGTGGTCTGCGGGTTTACGCAATAGAGCTGCCTAACCCCTAAAAAGTTATGCCCGAAATTGTCACCCAAAAATTGTGTGTTACGGGTCAAGTACAGGGTGTAGGATTCCGCCCCTTCGTCTATCGTTTGGCAAAAGAATTTGGTATTACCGGCTGGGTCCGCAACTGCGCCGGTACGGTAGAGATACTGGCCCAATCCGACACGAATACACTTAAGCGGTTTCGGGAGAAATTAACCCGTAGTGCCCCACCCTTTGCCGTTCCAAAACTAACCAGCTTTGTTGTAACACCTGAGCTCCATTCGGACACCTTTGACATCTTAGACAGTGAGGGTCAGACGGCGTCGGATATACATTTGCCGGCAGACCAATTCGTTTGCTCGGATTGCCTGACCGAAATGCAGGAGCCTGCCAATAGAAGATACCGCTATCCGTTTATCAACTGCACGCAATGTGGCCCGCGTTACACTTTAATCGATCGACTACCTTATGACCGAAGTAATACGTCCATGGCGGATTTTGCGATGTGTACGAAATGCCGCAATGAATACCGCGACGTATCCGATCGACGTTTCCATGCCGAGCCTATTGCGTGTCCGCACTGTGGTCCCAGGCTAGTTTACGTTAACGGTAAAAGTCGAATTATCGACACAGAGTCGGCGATCAGCGCCGCGATCGACTTACTATTGAGTGGTGGGATTGTGGCCGTGCGTGGCATCGGCGGCTACCATTTGTTTTGCGATGCCTGCAACGAAGTGGCGGTTACGAAATTGAGACAGCGCAAGCACCGGCCACACAAACCGTTGGCTGTCATGGCTCCACAATTGGGGGACGATCTGTTAGATGGCGTGCGTATCATAGTAACACCTCGACCCGAACAGGCGCATCTACTCGTGTCACCAAAACGACCCATCGTTCTATGTGACAAGAATCAACCCTCACCTCTAGCAGAAAATATTGCGCCGCGACTCAATGAAGTTGGCGTTTTCTTACCCTATAGCCCACTGCATCACCTTATCCTCGATGCATTTGGCGGCCCTTTGGTTGCAACCTCGGGAAACATCAGCGGTGAACCAGTACTTACCGAAGAGACCGAAGCTGAGCAAAGACTGTCTAACATCGCAGATGGGTTTTTACATCACAATCGGGATATCCGCAGGCCGGCGGATGATGCGGTATTTCGTTTCAGTGCACACGGAATGCGACCCTTACGGCTCGGCCGCGGTTATGCTCCACTTGAACTCCGCTTAATTGGTGCCCTGCCCAAACCGATGCTTGCCGTCGGTGGTCACATGAAAAACACGGTATGTCTGGCTTGGCGGGATCGCGTGGTGATTTCACCGCACATTGGTGACCTCGACAGTCCAAGGAGCACCAGGATATTTCAACAAGTAGTAGAAGATCTTCAGCGCGTCTACGACACAGAACCAGAGCTTATTGTGTG
>JASJAT010000078.1 GCA_030066885.1 Arenicellales bacterium
TCGTTCATCTCTTTCATGCCCCATTCGGGAGGCTTCGGAACTTCGTTCTGGACGAACTTCGCCATGAGCTGAGTTTCTTCGCGAGTCATAAACCCGTCCTTGCCCCAACCGGGCATGCCGCCTTCCGTACCCTCATACAGAATCTTATCCAAGGCGGCCAAGGTCTTCAGCCGGGTTTTTTCCGGGGTAATGTTCTTACCCGTCGCACCTTTCCTCAGGGCACCGTGGCAACCTGAGCATCGGTCAAAATAGATCTGCTGACCTTGCTGGTACTCTTCATCAGTCATTTCGGGCACAGGTTGTAGTTCCGTTGCCCCTATCGCCGCTCCGCTCGCCAGCATAAGACCGGCTGCGATAGTTGTTGAAACACCTAACAGCTTCTTCATAAGTTATTCCTCTTTTCGATTGAACTGGCTATAAACCGTTTCAGACGGTTCACAATTTAAAAAGCCCCCGGCTACCGAGAATATCGAACAAAGGTTGATGAACTGGTAACGGCGGCCAAAGAATCCTCAATCTTCAAACACAATGTTTTTAGTTGTTGGTAATTTTCTTGATTTTCTGTATGGAATTATTGACTTACGTCAAATTGAAGGATGAAAGAAACCTCAAATTACCTCTAGATAAACATGAGTTAATTTGGGAAAAACCAGCTGCCAGAAAAACCAGGTGGTTAATACCTCGTAACTTGATCTAGATCAAAGTCTTTGTGTAGCTCGGTGGGGAGTGGAGAAGAACAAACGAAATTTTATACGTGTAGCGCTTTATGCAGGCGACTATCCATAGTCTTGAAGTGTTCGCCGAACCAGCTTTGTAAGCGAGTGGATAGCTCCTTTTCGTCGATAGCGGAGCGTTGCTCATATTCATCCATCAAATCTCGAATTTCATCCAGCAGCTGTTCATGCTCGTTTTTATGTGCCGCGTATTCCTGATAACGGCTCTCGCGCATGATTTTTTCTTCCAAAGCAAAGTGTGCCGATATGTTGGCATAAATCTCGCCAAAAAATTCCACGATCTCATCTGATGATGCACCTCGCTCTATATTGGCGTAGAGTTGATTAATCAAATCGATTAAACCCTTATGCTCGTGGTCAATATCCGCCACGCCAACCGAGAAATCGTCGCTCCATTCAATCAATGCCATAGTGATTGTTCGCTTTCATAAGAATTTGAAGCCACCGGTTTCTGGCTCAAAATCAATGACTAAAATCTGTCCCGACTCAACATTCACCACTTTCTCAGTAGCGTAATCGTAACCCTGCTCGCGACGACTGTCTCGCATCCGAACCGAAACGGTATGCGTACCACTAGAGACCTGAAATTTTTCGTACACTGTGGCAGCTCCGTCACTGGCAATGCCGGAAGGCGGGACGGATTGTTTGAGTTGCAGTTCTCCGTTGATCTCCAACTCTACCAGCAGTGGCACTCGCTCGCGTGGACAGTCCATGGGCCTTCTCATGTTAGGAGCAAGCTGATCGAGTTCTTCCTGGGTATACCGACGACATTCCTGTTTGGGTTGCCCGGCGTGACTGAAGTTCAGTTTGATCAACGCCTTGTCCGGGTCCAAATACCTGTATACAGGTGAGGCTGAGAAATAGCCGACTACGACTGCAAATAACACATAGGCAACAGCTTGACCGAGATATTGCATCGGATTACGCATGGTCTAACACCTTGTCTTCGTCTTCTTTTACCGCAGGTTGCTTATGCACTTTGTGCGCAGGTTGGAGTTTTCGTAAACGTTCGCGGAAGTCATTCAGTTGACTCAACAGTACGTTCGTGTGGTCAACTCCTGCCCAGAAGATTCCAATGCGTTCACGTGGGACGCGTTCACGCAAGTACGGATCTCTTTGTCCTTTGATTCGCTGTTCTGTCCATTCTATGCCGAGTCTATAGTGACAACTCCCTGCTCTGCAGCCGGTTAAGAATACGCCGTCGGCGTAACCACGACTAATAATGAAATCCAAGAAAGATGGGGGTAGCTGACCGATACAGGGCAGCGTCAGTACTGCCAAGCCTGGTCCGGTCAGCGTGGTCAGGTTCGGCCCAGCGGCACAGTTGTAAACCAACAACTTGGGTGATTCTGTCAAAGCCGCGCTCGCTCTAATAACTTGTTCACGCAATTGCATCACCGGCTTGTCCGACAACTCGATACCGGCTATCAAAGCACTGCGCCGGCGGAAAGGCGTTGCGGTTGGACAAGAGCCGACGCATATTCCACAGCCTACGCATTTTTTAACTGATACCACAGCTTCTTTTAAGTAAGGGTGCCCGTCCGATCTTGGTTGCATGGAAATTGCGTTAAATGGACAATCGTTTGCACACCGTTCACAACCGTTGCAATTATCCAAATCAACAACCGCAGAAAACGTTTTCTTGCGCGGCATCCATGGCAGGAAGAACAAAAACACGGTGGCAACACCTACGATCCACCAGACGGTCATACCGGAAAAGATATCAAGTAGCGGGTATAGCGCCATATAGAACCAATCAAGGCCGATATTCGACGTGACTCTAGACAGATCCGCAGGCCCCTGACTCTCCGCGGGATAAACAAGCGAAAGTATGATGAGCATTGCGAATACAGTGATCCCAAGTGCCCTTGGCGGATTAACGTCGGGGCGGGTCACTCGCTGGATGTGTATCCACATGACAAACAAAAGTATGAGTGGCACGGCAATGTGTATAAACACCATTAGAGTGAAAAAGCGGCCGCTCAAGGTGCTATCATGCAAGAAATTACGCGCAATGGATTGGCCAAACAGGGGTAACGAATCTAGCCATTCACTGCTGACAATGGCCACATATTGGGCGAGCTTATCCCAGACTATCCAATAGCCGGTTATACCGCTGGCAAAAACCAACCATAGAATCGCTGTGCCTAACACCCATGAGAACCAGCGGGGACCGCGCAAACGATCCATCAAGAACTCGCGAACAAGATGCAACATCATTACTATAATGAGCGCATCCGATGCATAACGATGCAGGCTTCGGGCTACCCCCCCGGCATACCACTGCTCATAAGTTAGGTACTCTACAGATTCGTAAGCTCGACTGACACCGGTATCAAAGAAAATATAAAGATATATGCCACTGACTGCGACAATCCAGTAGAAAAACCAACCCAGTGCACCAAGATGGTACAGTGGATTGTGCTCAGACCCGAATGCAACATCAAACAGGCTCTCTACGCGTTCGAATGCGTACCGACCATACTGCTTTACCTTACCCAAGAAGAATCTTCCAAAAAATCAAGAAGTGAGTCCGAGACGGCGTGAGGAACGCCATGTACGGACAATAAAAATGGCAACAACTAGGAGACTAGTGAATCCCATGATAACTAAAACGATTAAAGAATAGTCGAAATGATAACGACCGGTAGTCGGATCGTAAACTGTACACAGTAATTTGATATCGCGCCACCACCCCTCAACGGTGTCTCTTTTAAATACTTCACCGCGGAGAATATGTTTAAGTGGCTCGATCAACAATGGAGCATCGAAATTAACGCCATAGACCTGATTTCTGATGGTCCCGCCCCCATCTACCACGGTAGTTTGGGTGATGTGATCGAAACCTCGGGGTGAAGCCTCAAAGAGAAATCCCAACTCATTGCTCAATGCCGCTATCGTCTCGTCGTCTGCACTCACAAAACGCCAATGCGGCTGCTGAATTCCTCTTTGTGCTGCAAACATTGCCATTTGTTGTGGCGTGTCAACTGGAGCGTCAAAACCCACGGTCAGTACCGAAAAAGCTTCGTCGCCAAATGCATCACGACCAACATCGGCGACGTTCGCCAAATGGCTGGTCAGTGTAGGGCAAATATGATGACAGCTGGTATAGATCATGCTGATCACCACAGGCCGGCCAAGTAAGTCGTTAAACCGAACTGCTTCGCCAGTACTATCGATAAACAAATGGTTGCTTAGTTTCGTCCCAATGGCTTGTTGGCTGACTTGAAATGCCCGCTCTGCATTAAATTCAATTGCAGCGGGCTCCGCACTAACAGCAGTGTGACTCCCTTGAGTACTGCTATGGTCTGAGTGCTGTGCGTACACCAAATCGGCGCCGCCGAAAAACAACACGATCAGCACTGCAGCCAACGAGCATACGCGAGTTTTGGACACCAGCGACATTCAGCCGATCAATATTGCATCTACTATTGCCCCAATCAGCAGCAAGCTCAACTGCCCCAACGATGCGGTAAATGCGTGCTTGGCGTTAACTCGATTCGGCCTCTGGCTTAGGCGATAGCTGGCCTGGATAAAATAAACACCGCCGACTATTGCCGCAGCTAAATATATCCAACCCAGCCCATACCAAAATGGCACCAGCGACAACGCTACCAGTGTAATGGTGTGAGCCAGTATGACTCTGGCCGCGTTCTTGGGTTCAATCACACAAGGCAGCATGGGAACTTCGGCTGCAATATACTGATCACGATAGACAAATGCGAGACTCCAGAAATGTGGTGGGGTCCATAAGAACAAGACGATTGCTAGGATTATGGGCGCAGTGGCCAAACCCGGCTCCACTGCGGCGGCACCCGCCAACACCGCGAAACTCCCCGCCAGACCGCCCAGCACGATATTCAACCAAGTCCTTCTTTTCAGCCAAATGGTGTAGACCACGCCATAGGTGAAGGCACCGAGAAAGACATACAACGCCGCGACAAAGTTAGTGGCAAACGCTGCCGCCAGCACTGCTGCCACCAGCAAACACAAAATTGCCGTTAACCAGTGAAGCCCTGGTTGAAACCGGCCGGTGACGAAGGGTCGCGATCGGGTTCGCGCCATCCGAACATCTAGATCACGCTCAACGTAGTGGTTAAATGCACCGGCACTGGCCGAAGCCGTTAGTACGGCAAGGGCCAGTGCGGCAACCTGCCACGGTGTCAGGCCAATCCCTGGCGTGACTGCGATGCCGGCCAACGCACAGAGTGTAATTGAAACACTGATACGTATCTTAAAGACTGAGTAGAGCAACCCCAGTGTGTGTCGCATACTGTTTCTCACTCAACTTAGTGGCCACACATCCGACAGATACTTCCAGTTCACAAAGTAATACAGCACGAAAGCGATGAAGAAGACCGCAACCAGCACGACGGTTCCCGGTATTTTTATCTCTTCCTCGCTGCCGTAACTCGCGATAGTTTTGGCCACACCGGGCGCAGCGATTTCCACAGCTTCGGTATCGCCAATGCGTCGGCCGAAAAAGACGGTGCCCACCGCGACGGCTAGAAACATAACGCCACCCACAGCGGCGAGAATCGCGAAAATACCGTTTAATCCCATCATGAGGAATGCAGCAGCTGGGTAGTCGAAAGTCAGCGCCGCGTCGGCGAAAGTGATGTCCCAGTGACGCCGGGAAACACCCAGAGTGCCGGCACCCATCATAAACAGCGAAATACCGGCAACTCCGATTCCAAAAACGTAGGGCTGTGCCTTAGCCCACCCCTTCAAGATCAGCTCCCGGCGGAATATGAGCGGGAGCAACAGGTAGGTTATGGCCATAAAAGCAAGCGTGGTGCCAGCGACTACGGTGGCGTGAAAATGACCCGGAACATACAGCGTATTGTGCATGATCAAATTGAGCTGTTCAGTTCCCATCACCACACCCGAAATACCACCGAGGAAGCCGAACATGACCAGCGATAAGAACATGCCGGAGAAGGCCGGATTGTCCCAGGGGGCTTTGCGCAGCCATTCGAACATCCCATTGGTCAAGCCACGACGTCTTTGGGCGGCTTCTATTGATCCCGGTACCGTCATACCGTGGATCAAGCTACCCAGTACTGCTAGGTACAATGCGTAGCTAGTATTAAAGATCTTCCACTCTGAACTAAGGCCGGGCTCGACTAACAGATGATGTGCACTTGCCAACTGCAGGAACAAGATATAAAAAAGAAAGGCAGTGCGACTGACCTTTTCGGATAGTGGCTTCGCACCCAGTACCATGGCGGCAATGGCATACCAAATGGCGACGTGCGCCGAAACATTGATCTGCTGTGAAGAGTGCCCCATCGCCCACCAGACCGTTTTATACATCAAAGGATCGATATAATTTACATAACCGAGGGACCAGAGCAATGTTGGAATCAAAATGATTGCCCCCGAAGCGATGGTAAATATCGCGATAATGGCGGCGGTTAAGGCGCCAAAAGTTACCAGCGGTATCGATCCCTCATAGGTGCGCTCCGCTCTGGCGATGACCAATGTGCCGAAAAAGATAAAACACCCGATCAATGCGCCTACCGCGAACAGGATAATACCGAGATAAAAATGGGGTTGCGCCTGCATCGGCACGTAGGAGGTGAACATAACGCTCGAGCCACCCTGCAACACAGCGACGTTGACAATGATCGCGCCGACAAGCATCAGTATGAACGCCAACCAGCCCATGCGTGGTGTGGCCAGTCTACAGTTCAACAATACCGCCGAAGCAAAATATAACACCGCTATTTCAAAGAATATGATCCACACGATCAATACGTCGAGACCGTGCGCGGTCAAGGCCAGGTAAAACCAGTCCGCCGGTAGGATGTGCACAGCGGGCCACCGAGTCAACGCAACCAACAGGCCGAAAAGACCGCCGATCAAAAGAAAAACGATGGCAACTACGGCATTGGCCTTGATCAAACGCTCTGCGGATAAGTGAACTTGCAATCCAGTAGTAGGACAGGTACGAAACTCAGCTTGGGTTGTCATGAATGCTTACTCCTCGATCTATTCCACTACGTACATCTTGCCGATCATGTTGTGATGGCCGATACCACAGAATTCGTTACATACAACGCTGAATTCACCTGTTTCCGTGGGCCGTACGGTGAGCACCATGTCGTAGCCGGGATGTATCTGTAAGTTGATGTTGACGGGTTGCAACGAAAATCCATGTTGCCAATCGAGTGACGAAATATGCAGTCGGTAGTTCTTGTCTTTTTCCAGTTCCAGGATCGGCCACCATTGCCACAAACGCGCAATCAGATAGACATCGCTGTCCGGTGGTGGGTGAACAACGGGGATATCGGCCTCTTCACGAACCGTATAAGCTTCGGCCATCTCTTGGGCCTTTTGTGCAAACGCTTGGGGAGTCGTTCGATAAGCTTCGTTGGACAGATTCTGCTCACCCGCGGCATGCCAATATATCATCATGAAGAACATCACCAAGCCCCAAAGAAACGCGACGATGATCCAAACTAATTCGGTGCGCGGAACGGGCTGGTTCCACCAGATTCTTTCACTTGGAGGAGAAATTGCCATAACTATCTCCCTTGTTTATTGAGCGAGGGGAATGGAGGTAATTTCCATCACACCCCAAATTACATAGAAAACCGCTGGGACTGTTATGCCAAGAAATAACAGTAGAAACGGGTTATCCAGTATCCGCTGCATTACGGGAATGTCTCTTTCGTCTGGAGGCGTATCACTTGGCGTGGTGTTAGAGGAATTGCTTTCGTTGTCAGGCATTATTGATCCTCCTGTCAGGACGCTATAGCTCGTAACCAGGTCGGCGGTTGCCTACCGTGGTCGTGATTAGAACAATTTAGAAATCGCCGCGTCTTGACATAGATCAAACACGCAGGAACACACAAGGGGGTTGTTTTGAACCAACGAAAAAGTAGTGAGGGGGTCCCTCCACCCCTAAGAAGCTAAGTCGCCAGCAGCCTTTGAATCAACTCAAAAGAAACCGCGGCCAGCACAAATAAAATGGCGAAAAATATAAGCGAGCGATGCTCGAATCGTTTACCCCGCGCGACTTCTATCCGAGTGAGCGCCCAATCTGATACAAAATAAAGACCGATCGCCGCTAAGGTGAAATAGAGAGCCTGTACCATTCTAACTTTGCTCTGGGGACAGTATATTTCTTAACTTAAGTTAACTTATAGGAAGCGCGAATCGCGGCGAGGGCACCGCTCCTACAGTCTTTTCTTAATTAAAAATATCTGTCCCTGGTTAAATTAATGACTTGTCCCTTCTGCTTTGGTGATTTTGTTAAAGACGTTGTACTTGCCCGAAGGTTTGACCATCGGGATTCGTTTCACTTCCTCCAGTGACTTTGCATTGTACACTACCAAGGCACCGTCCATTTCCCATATGCTTAGCAGCGCAAATCGACCGTCCCGAGTAAATTCAACATGTGCAGCGGTCTTGCCCGGTTGCGGTCGCAGTGTTTTAACGATCTCCAGGGACCTCTTGTCAATGATGTGAACCACATCTTTGTTCGGCCCAAAAAAGACATCGACCCAAGCATAGCCGGTGTTCTTGTGGCTGCGCATAAAAAAACCAGGGCCCAAGGTATCGATACGCTTAATCGTTTCCCAGTCATTCATATCGATGACACTGACCACCCCCTCCCGAAGATTAGGGCTAGCCAGTATTGGGATATCGCCGTGTTGCCAAGTGATGCCTGAACCGAGGTGGGGCATCCCGGGCAGGTCGATATCTGCAATCTTTCGGCCCAGATCTAAACTGACCACCTGACCATTTTTAGCGTTACGCGCTGCTCCGATCAGGTTGTCGTAATTCTGATCGAAAAAAAAGTCATCGAGGTAATCATTGAGTGGGATACGACGCACTTGGAACTCGGACACATCATCCGATGCTTCCTCGGAGTTGTGCTGTTCCGGTGGATTGTTACCGTAGTAGATTTCCCATACTTCGGTGAGGTCTTTGAGAGCAGCGATAAAACTCTGCCGAGGCGGTGCATCGTATACCGCGGATACTCTGGAACTGTTTCCCATACCGTCATCGACGGGGATCACCTTGATCACACTAAGATCGACAGCGTCCAGCAGCACTAGAGTGTGAGGCAGATAGTTGCCGACAATCACGTACCGATTATCACTTGAAACCGCTATATTTCGAGTGTTGATCCCTGCCCTAACCTCCACCACCGTTTGCAACAGGTAAAGGTCGAACTTTGAGACCCAGCCGTCTCGGGACGCAAAATAAACATAACGTCCATCGCTCGAGAATTTGGGGCCTCCATGGAGGGCGTGCCGTGTCTTAAAACGGTGAATGGGGGTAAAAGTATCGCCATCCAGAATAGTGGCGTGATGATCACCGGATTCCACCACAACAAACAGATTGAGTGGATCGGAAGCGTAAATCGGTTGAACGTCCAACTGCTCTGGATAGTGGCGGAGATGGCTGGATTGAATATGATCCAGCCCCCATTCCGGGACAAAATCCAGGGGACGGTAAATCAGCTCGACTAAGGATTTGATCTCACTTGGCGCCAAGCTAGACTTGAAAGCCGGCATTTGAGTTGCGGCTGCGCCATTAGAAATCACTTGAGCCGCCGCATCTCGTTTGAGTCGGCGCAAGTTCTGCGGTAGTAAAGCCGGACCGACACCACCGAGCCGATTCAAGCCATGGCATGCACTGCAGTGTTGTTGGTATAGGTGTTCTGCCTCGCTGTCGTCACTTAAAACGCCTGATGGAATAAACAGCGTACAAAAAACAATAAGACCGGGGACAGTATACTTATTAGCTGTTTTAATCCACAGGATCATTTTGAACTAAGCGGAGAGGGGGAGACAGCCGAATAAAAGAGCTAATAAGTATACTGTCCCCGGTTTAACTGGCAAATCGGATTTGCCGCTTATCGAGATCCATCGGCACCGGGCCGTCATTGCAGTATTGGCTAGGTTCAATACCCAGTTCGTCGTCTATTAAATAGCAGGCAGGGTCTTCGGCCCAAGGATCACCGGTAGTTTGAAACGCTCGTACCCGGGTGTTACCACCACATATACTCTGATGATGACAAACCTTACAGCGTCCGCGTAGGGGTCGTGGTCGACTTTTCAGACCTGCCATGATCGGATCCGAAGTATCTGTCCATATCTTTGAAAATGCGCGTTCCTTAACGTTGCCCAGATTGTAATTCCACCAGAATGTATCCGGATGGACGTTGCCCAGGTTGTCGATGTTGGCAATATTGACACCGGAAGAATTACCACCCCATTGTTCTAGTTTCTGCTGCAAATGGTCATAGCGTTCCGGAAAATGCTGCCTAACCCAGTGTAAGAAATAAACCCCATCGGCGTCATTGTTGCCGCTGACGTATTCTCGGCTGCGATTCGATTCGACGTCGGCCCAGCATTTTTCAAACAGCAGGTCCATGGCGCGTCGACTAATTCGATGTGAGGCGTCGTTTTTTCGGTGACGGTGACCCCGCCCACCATAGTTGAGATGAGACAAGTAAAACTTGTCGACGTGCTCCTGATCCATGAGTCGGAGCATAGCGGACAGCTCTGCCGCATTGTCCCTGGTAATAGAAAAACGCATTCCAACTTTGATGCCGTGACGATGACAAAGGCGAATGGCGGCTAAGGAAGCCTGGTATGCACCTTCTTTTTGTCGAAAACGATCGTGGGTGTCCCGTGTCCCATCCAAACTGATGCCCACATAGTCGTAACCAACATCGGCGATTTGTTCGATGTTCTGCTCATCTATCAGTGTACCGTTAGTAGACAAGCCGACGTAAAACCCCATCGCCTTAGCGCATTGTGAAACTTCAAAAATATCGGGGCGCAGTAGCGGTTCCCCACCGGACAGAATCAATACCGGAACGCCAAAGGATTTCAGATCCTGCATGACATCGAACACCTGTGTCGTGCTCAATTCTCCGGGAAAATCGATATCTGCCGAAATGGAATAACAGTGCTTGCAGGTCAAGTTACAGCGACGTATCAGATTCCAAATAACCACAGGGCCCTTGGGCTGCCGGCGTGGTGTGATCGGCGTAGGGGATTTGACCTCTCGCATATATTCCGAGATACGAAACACGTCAGGCCACCGCCGTATCTGGTTCTGCTGATCTCGCCTCCGGCAACAGCCGCAACCCAGTTTTCTTTAGAATGCGGGTGCTAAGAAGTACGTCGTAGTGGCGCTTTGCATCACCGAGGATCTCAGCAATCAGATCAACTTTCCGGGTCACTTCCTCGTGGTTTCTTCCATGTACCATGGCGAACAAGTTATACGGCCAATCGGGCAAATGGCGAGGCCGGAGGTAGGCGTGGCTGACGAAGTCCAACCGCCCTACCCTCGCCCCCAACTCATCTACCTGTTCATCGTCCACGTCCCACACCGACATACCGTTGGCCCGATAACCCAGCTTATAGTGATTAGGCACCGCGCCGATACGCCTGATCACTCCACAGGCCAACAAATGCCGCAGCCGTTGCTGAACCAGATCGACGTCTAAACCGAGCTGATCCGATATCGCATGGTAGGGTTTGGAGGTCAAAGGCAACCCCTGCTGTGTGGCCAGCACGATCCTTCGGTCGAGCTCGGTTAATCCGTTGTCTTGTAGCTGTTGGTCGCTCATTCTTTTAGACAGCCAGTTGTAAACCGATGTAGTACTCGTCGAGTTTGGGAAACTGGTAAACCACAAGGCCTGTTTCTCCTTGAATGGTATCTACAACAGCGCTGATTTCTTCAGCAGACTCCGTCGCCAATACGAACCACATGTTCAAGCGATGACTGCGTTGATAGTTGTGCGCCACCTGTGGTAACGCATTGACCCGTTCCGCGACTTCATCAAATACGTCAGACGGTACGCACATCGCGCAGAGCACAAAGCTTCCACCCATTTTTTCTACGTTATAGAGAGGCCCAAATCTTGACAGACGGCCGTCATCGATCATTGCTCGTAAGCGAGCAATCAACTCATCTTCGGTGGTTTCAAGCTGTTCCGCGATATGTTGATATGGTCGATCACATATGGGAAATCCGCCCTGCAGGCGGTTAATGATATCGCGATCAAGATTATCCATGGGCAACTAGAATATTGTCTGTCGGTGCATCCTGTTGATGACGATAGTACGCACCTCTTTGCTTAAAACGACGGCCGCTGAACAACACAGAACGCGGGATATGATACAACTCAAGTTCTTCTACGATTTGACCTATCTGAGCAGTAACTACCTCCTTATCCTTGCCATGGATCATACAGAACAAGTTGTATGGCCAATCGGGAGGCTGGCGTGGTCGACGGTAACACAGTGTCACGTAAGGCATTTGTGCAATACGCTGCCCGATGGTATCGACCTCATCATCGGGGATATCCCACACACACATAGCATTAGCTCGATAGCCAAGTTCGTGGTGACGTACTACAACCCCAAAACGCTTAATCGCACCCGTACGCAACATATTCCGTATCAGTTTGAGTACGACCTTCTCAGATAAACCACTGTTCAATGCTATATCAAAATAAGGCCTGTCTACGAGAGGCAGCCCGCTCTGTAAAACTGAAATGAAATCTCGATTTTGCCGCGGTCGTTTTTTTGACATCAAAGATGCAGTACTTTCCTGAGTAGGCTCGGTGGGTCTAGTGGGCAGGCAATCACTGAAATCAATATCAAATCCCAAATTGATGTGATAGTCGCGTATTAACGGCAAAGACAAAACCTTAAAACCAGTTTCCAGTTCAATTTCTCTAAGCACTGCGTCTCGTCTTTGCGGCGTCGCGGTGTTCACCACAAACCAGAGATTGAACTCATGCTCGCGTTCGTAATTATGGTTAACCTCGGTGTATGCACTGATCTTGCTGGCAATAGCCGTTAACTGGCGTTCGGGTATGGACATCGCCGCCAGGGTACTGGAACCGATGGTATTGGGTCGAAAAACCGGGCCCACCCGGCTAATGATTCCGCTCTTGCTGAATTGCCGCAGCAAGTTTAATACTGTTGCCACGTCGGTCCCTATCTCTTCTGCTATGGCTTTAAAGGGCTCGGATACCAACGGAAAATCCTGTTGATAATTGTTAAGCAAATGCTTTTCTATCTCACTCAGCGTCATAGTCCAATGTTATGGGCTCGTGTACTAAAGAAAATGCCACTGGGTTTATCCACTGGCAGTTGTGTGGTTTGTTCAAAACTGGTCGTGTCGTAGACCGCTATTCGGTCGTCGTCTCGTACAGACATCCACACCCGTTCACCCCGCGGTGTGAACTCCATGTGCAGTACTGCCGGGCCGGGCTTTAATGTTTTGATTACCTGGAATGTTTCCGTATCGATGACCTGTACCGTGTCGTTGTTGGGCATGGCAAAATTCACCCAGACCTGGCTACTGGCAGGTTGGGCCATAACGAATATGGGTTGACCGTGTACTGGTATACGCGCCTTTTCAGAAAAGTTAGAGAAGTCAATAACCAGAACTTCATAGCGGCCCACCGCCGGTACGAACGCAGTATTACCCGCAATTGCCCACCCTTCCAAATGCGGCATCTTGTATACGGGCAATTTTTCCTCACCACGTCCATAATCCGGCAGAATTCGGGTTACACCTCGCTCTGGATGCCATAGATCCAGCATGGCCAAACCGTCCTCGCCGAATAATCCAGCCATGTAGTAGCGCCCGTCTGGAGTCAGTAGTGCGTCATAAGGTTGCTTGCCTACATCACGGTACCTCGTGATGGCCGGGTTTTCAGGTTGTGTAACATCCGCCACCCAGATCTCCCCCGCTTCATACAGGCTAAAAACGAATCGATCTTTGGGGGCGTCTACCAACCCAACTACTTTGGATCGAGCGGTACCGTCATCGTACGTCGCCGGGATTTCTGCGATCAGTTGCAAAGATTCAGCATCGAAGATGTTTACCCCACCGGGTTCATAGTTAGATACTGCGATTAACTTTCCGTCCTGAGAGATAGCACCGCCGATACTATTTCCAGACTGCATAACACGTTTGACAATTGCGCCTTTGAGCAAATCGATCTTGGTCAACCCGCCATCGCGCCCGAATACGTAGGCATATCGTCCGTCGCGCGAATACACCGCCGAAGCGTGGGATAGATCGCCCAGGCCGGAAATCGATGCCAATTCTGTATTACCGGTATGCTCAACGACTTTTACTCTTCCATCAGCACGTTCAACCACAATACCCATGTCGCCCGTGCCCCGCAGCGTGGTACACCCTGAGGTTAGAAGAAGCCCTGACAGAGATATCGCTAACAGATCGCTTCTCATGGGTTCTGCACCCCTTGCATCAACTGAGTTACAAGCCACCGGATTTCCGTATCGTCTAACAGACCTCGCCAAGGAGGCATTGGTGTGTCGGGATGGCCATCCCTGACTGTCAAGTAAAGATATTCCATAGGTTTGCCAGCCAATGCTTCTTGGGTCAACGCTGGGCCTAATCCACCCTGTAGAGTCATGCCGTGGCAAGAACCACAATCATGTCGCAACAAGTGCAGTAACTCGCCCTGTCGCTTAGCAGTGGGGATGGATGAATCTGCAACAACGTCCATCACCGGCAAGGACAGCAGAACAATTAATATCAGGAACAATTGTCTGCTCTTAGTTGACCTGTTTCAGCCTCTGTTCTTCTGCGAGCTGAAAACCGTTCAACTCACCGGCCAGCGACACGACCTGGCCGATCACAAACATTGCCGGCGATTTCACTTTCTCTCGGACGACCGCTTTAGGCAGATCTACCAGGGTTGTAAAGACTTCTCGCTGAGCTTCGGTGGTGCCCCTCTCCACAATTGCAACCGGCGTATCCGCAGGCCGGCCGGCCTTGATCAAGCCTGAAGTTATTTCATCAATATTTGCTAAACCCATATAGACGGCAAGGGTCATCTGCGGATTCGCCAAAGAGTCCCAATCTAGATTGAGAGGTTCGTCGGAGCGACAGTGTCCAGTAATAAACTGCACTCCGCTCGCCAGCCCCCGGTGAGTCAGGGGGATACCGCTATAACTAGCACATGCAGAAGCTGACGTAATCCCAGGAACAACTTCAAAGGGTATGCCGTGCCTCGACAAATACATTGCCTCTTCACTGCCCCGGCCAAACAGAAAGGGATCGCCTCCTTTGAGCCGAACTACTTTTTGATTGTGGCCCGCAAGGCGGACTAACAGCGCATTGATCTCGTCCTGCGGAATCAAGTGGCGACCGTTCTCTTTTCCAACATATACACGAGCCACGTCATCGGGAATGAGGTCGATGATCGTTGAGGAGACGAGACGGTCATAGACAACGACTTCCGCTGACTTGATCAGCTCAAGGGCACGGACAGTCAACAGACCTGGATCACCCGGTCCGGCTCCGACTAGGTAAACACAAGAAACGCAGGAAGCGGGGTTATTCATCTGCTTCACATGCGCTGTAATCCGGATAAGGGATGACAACAAGACATCGATCACCATGATGGAAATGACAAAACCTGCTTGCACCCATATCCAGAAATTTACCTATCATGTGATAACCTGTGTTAGTTCGCACATATTGAAACGCGTTGTAGTTGTATAAAATATTAAAGAATAATTCTCGATTCGAATTGATCTTGATCAAATATCTCCCGCAATCGAATCTGCGCAATGGGGGGCACTTCGGTCTTGCGATTGTCGCCCGCTATGCCAGGATAATGATGCTGGATCGGCTATCGAAAAGCCGCCCCAAAACTAGTTTGTGTTGGGCGTCTAAATAAATAAAATACGCGAAACGGTAGGATTAGGCGGTAACAGGGGAACCTTGCCGGCAAACAATACGTTTATAGTAATAAATTAAATTTCATTCTCAACTAATTGATATATAAGGAATACCATGTTTAAAAGATTGATTTCTAGAACGGCCCTGTTGGTAATTGCATCAACGCTCCCACTAGTCGCTCCGGCTGATGAGGAGCTAGCGAAAAAGAGTAACTGCCTGGCCTGTCATAAGGTGGACACTAAACTGGTTGGACCGTCGTATAAGGAAATTGCCGCAAAGTACGACGCGTCCGATGCCGCAACAGTAGACATGCTGGTGGAGAAAGTCACAAAAGGGGGCGTCGGTACTTGGGGGCAGATTCCGATGCCACCCAATCCATTGGTTAGTCAAGAAGACGCCAAAACCCTGGTGGAGTGGGTGCTGTCGCAGTAAATTGGACAAAGATATTAGATACTCTCGCGGAGAAGCTAAGACCACACACTTTGGCGCGCTTGGCGGCTTTGCGAGAGTTAACTCTTTTGTAGGACCAACCGCAGTATCTTTTAAAAATCGCTACTAATACGCTGTGTCGGTCGATACCGATATCAATCCATTTGATCTTCGCAGTTGTGTTGTTTTTATATCTTCAGTAGATCGATGCAAGCTGGTTAGGATCGACTCGAGGGCCTGGTATGCGCATACGATGCGGTCGCGTATGGATACCCCTCCTCGGTAATTGCCCAGCAAGTACAAGCCGGGCAAGCGCTGCAACCGATAGTCCATGGCTTGCAGTCGCGCAGGGTAAGCGTCGTAATATAGCGGCAGAGCCCGTTGGTGCCGCTTGATCGAAACCATCTCGGGATCTGTCTTGATTCCAAGGAGTGGTTTTAGAACTTTTAGTATTTCGTCTACACTTTGCTCGTCACTCCAGGTCACTGCTTCCGGACAACGTGCACCACCCAAGTAGTTTGTCAACAATACCTTACCGTCGGGTGCGTGATCCGGAAAAAGTTGACTGGTCCACATACACCCGGTCAACGCCAACTTTTCCCTGCGCGGCACCAA
>JASJAT010000079.1 GCA_030066885.1 Arenicellales bacterium
TAGTCCTAAGTATCCATATCCAACGACCTCAATTTGTAGGGCCATCCAGATTTAATCTGATGGTACCAGAATAAACAGGGCAATCGAGATTGCTATAGGGCCAATATCTTGTTCTTTACGCGTTGGACCCATGTAAACAACAGCAATGGTACTAGTGGTATTACACTTTATTCAGGACATGGCACTTTCGAATTCAGCGTCAGCCAATATGCTATTCCTCAAACCGAATTGTGCGGCGTAAAGGGGCAATCCCCCGCCCCATTTGCGGCTGTACGGGGAGGAAAAGCCATGCGATTGATGTCAGTGAGTCGAATCCAGTTTTCTATCGCCATACTTTGTTGCGGTTTACTGATGCAGCTGAGTAACGCGAGTGTAGATATTCCGAAAGAGACCTACGATGCTTTAGGAATAAGTAAATCCTCTACACCTAAGGAAGTGTTTGAGGCATTGGAAAAGCGCTATCACGATCCTGAGCAGGGTGCCGGTAAGGGCAAGTATGCGGATCTTTGGGAACCCATTCCAATGAGCAAGTATTTCGATCCCCATACCTTCTACACACCACCTAGCACCGTGAAAGAAACCAATAGTCGACAGGAATGCGTTTCGTGCCACGAAGACGAATCACCTGGCTGGGTACAGATGTGGAGAAAGAGTAGTCACGCAAACTTAAGCGAGATTCGTAATCTAGCGCCGAGCGATCCCCGCTACTACAAAAAGGCCAAGCTCGAGGAAGTAGAGGCGAATCTTCGTTCCATGGGCAAACTCGGCGACGACGAACAGTTGAGTGAAGTTGGATGCATCGATTGTCACGTCGACATCAATACTAAGGAAAAGGCAGCGCACGACAAGGACCTACGCCTTCCTGATGCTGCAGTATGCGGCACTTGCCATCTACAGGAATTCGCCGAACGTGAGTCGGAACGCGATACGCAGATCTGGCCTAACGATGAATGGCCAAAAGGTAGACCATCTCACGCCCTCGACTACAGGGCGAACGTGGAGACTGGTATCTGGGCGGGCATGGCAGAACGCGAGATCGCGGAAGGTTGTACCGCTTGTCACAACACGCAGAACAAGTGTGATTCATGCCACACTCGGCATGAATTCTCTGTAGTCGAGTCACGCAAGCCAGAGGCTTGCGCGATGTGCCATAGGGGCATCGATCACAATAACTATGAAAACTATATCATGTCGAAACACGGCACGCTTTACACCGCTCTGGGGGATGAGTGGGACTGGAACTTCCAGCTTAAAGATGCTCATGCCAAGGGTGGCCAAACCGCACCAACCTGTGCCACTTGCCACATGGAATACAAGGGTAAGTTCACTCACAACGTGGTACAAAAGGTACGCTGGGGGAACTATCCGGCAGTGCCAGGGATTGCCGAAAACATTAACAGCGAATGGTCAGAAAAGCGTCTTGACGCCTGGGTGGAAACCTGTTCGAACTGCCACTCCGAGCGCTTTGCGCGCGCATACCTCGAGCTTATGGACAAGGCAACTTTATCGGGCCTGGCTAAGTTCCAGGAGGCTAACGAAGTCGTGAAGAAGTTATATGACGACGGATTGCTACCAGGCCAAAAAACTAACCGGCCAGCACCACCGGCACCCGAAAAAGATGCGCCTGCAGCCTTCTTCCAGTTATTTTGGACTAAGGCCAATAATCCAACCTCGGTAGAATTTGAAGCTATGGAGATGGGTGAGAATGATTTGGTCAAGCTGCATGTCGGTGTAGCGCATGTCAATCCCGGCAACTGGACTTACACCGAAGGCTGGGAACCAATGAACCGAGCTTATGCCAAGATCATGCAGGCCGACACTCAAATACGAGAAAACGTGGCCCTCATGGCAAGGGTCGAGGCATTAGAGGGAAAACAGATGTCTCAGATAATCGATCTCGATCCCGCAGCAACCAAGTTCTCTATGGCCGGTTTGGGTGGTGTCATGTTCTTTTTAGGAGGCCTCGGCCTAGTCGGTTGGTACCGTAAGAAGAAGTCGGCCAATAATGGAGACAAGCGCTAGCGTAGGAACGACAAACATTTCTGCCACGCGCAGTAGAGCCCTTCCGATTGCCAGTGCGATGCTGGTGATTGGGGGCCTGCTCTTGCTGGGCTGGGTTGGCTGGTCGGTACTTAATCCGGCCCCAGCCCCCTACCATTATGAACTCGTGGCTGAAGGAGCGACAGACCGCTTCCCCGAGTTGGGGCTTTCGTCTACTGACATATCCATCAGTCAGTATGAACTGCGTGTAGATAAAGTAGGTAAAGCCCTGGCTACACTGTATGTGGGTGAGCACGACCGCAGCGATATGGGACCAGTACTGCTCGACTGGCAAAACCAGATCGACGAACCGTTGATAACTATCACACCCCCTATTACTGAGTTTTCGAATCTGGTAGCGGTAGCAAAAGAACACCTGCCGGAACAAGCAGTAGTCCTAGGGTGGTGGGACACGAGCCGCCGGTTGGAGTTGCTCTCCGGCATCGATACACTGTTTAGCGACCACCTTACCCAGCCATTGATCATTCCAGACGTTTGGCGCGACCGGCGTAGGGTAATCGAGGAAACAGAACGCCGCTTCTGGCGGATATCGAATACGAAGAATTTAGAAGATCCACTGTTTAAGAATTTTCAGGAGGCTTTGCTTGCAGATCAAAAGACGGGCCTATTAAAACTGAAAGCGTTAGTACAGGGACGGGAGGCGTATCTCGTGCTGCATGTTTCTGACGCATTTAAACTCGGTATGGCCAATCCAGAACGGTTGGCGATCGGCTATAAGGATTTTCCAAATACCGGTAACATTCACGTAGTATCAGGACATGTTAAGAAATGGCTGAAGGAACAAGGTTATGAAAGTTTTACAGCTGAGAGACGTGGGAGCACTTCTTCACGCATATATTTCCTGGCCGATCCAGAATCCACCAATACCCTTATAGCCCAAGCACTTCCATTCTCGACTTCTCGGCCATTCGAATTAAAGAATCTCTCTATCGTCTACCAGTCCAGCGGTTATTGGGTGTATAAAATATTAAATAATGATGATTAGAAAACTTCTTAAGCCACAGTTACTCACGTTTTTAGCATTGTTCGGTTTAGTTGTCTTGAGCTCTGCTCTTGCTGATGAGATTCCTTACGAAGGACTGAAGAAATGCAAGGGCTGCCATAAAAGTCAGTTTCAATCTTGGCGACAAACGGCGCACGGAAATGCTTTTGAGTCTTTACAAGCTGGCGTGAAGGAAGAAGCCAAGGTAAAAGCGGGATTGGACCCAGAACAGGATTACACGGAGGATAAGGATTGTGTCGGCTGCCATGTTACCGGCTTCGGTGTAGAAGGGGGCTATGAGATCGACGACCCTAGCAAGTACACCATCAACGTCGGCTGCGAGTCGTGTCACGGACCTGGTTCGGAGTATCGGCGTTTACATCGCAAAGCAGCCGACAAATATGAAAAGACCAAAGAGACCACACCACGACAAATTTTGGCTGATGCGGGTGAGGAGTATGAGTTCATAGAACGCTGCAAATCTTGTCATATGAACTATAAGGGATCCCCTTGGCCGGGTGTGGCAGAACCATACACTCCTTTCACACCCGAGGTCGACCCCAAATATACCTTCGATTTTGATCAGGACATACGCGACAAAGAAGCCATGCACGAACACTTTAAAATGGAAGGTATGTTCACGGGGCCCCCGTTGCCACCCTTTCATGAAGAATTCCAGAACGCCGCAAAGCCGATCAGTAAGGAGTAATTGGGGTGGGGCGTCTCACAGGTGCCATCAAATCTCATTGGACCGTCATTCTGTACACGACGCTCAGCATAGCTGCTTTAGTTATTATTGTATTTGGCGGTGAGGCAGCCTTATCGACTGACGCTTTCTGTACGTCCTGCCACTCTATGTCATATCCAGCAAAGGAGCTACAGAAATCGGATCATTTCGGCCCCATGGGGGCGGATCCTGGGTGTAAAGACTGTCATATTCCGCAGGGGTTAGAAAACTTTCACTTAGCAGTTCAGACTCACGTGGTAGATGGAGCAAGGGAACTCTATTTAGAGCTCACCAATGATTACTCTGATATAAAGAAATTCAATAAGCGCCGTCTAGGGATGGCGCACTATGCCCGCATGAATCTCAAACGTTGGGACAGCATCACCTGCAGGCGTTGCCACGTAAATCCCCGCCCTGCCGGAGAAGCAAAGCAAGCCCATGACAAGATGCGCACAGAGGGGGCGACCTGCATCGATTGCCACCAAAATCTCGTGCACAAGGAGGTGGATGAAACCGACCTCGATGAAAGCCTTGCGCAAGGAAAGATGGTGATCCGCGAAGACGATTACTAAAATATCAGGCTCAAATTTGACGGTGACCTTTAGTGAATAATGGTCACGGCGCAATGTGCTTCCCGGATTACCTTCTCACTTACGCTCCCCAATAAGAGTTCTTCTACCGGCGACATGCCACGGTTTCCCATCACGATGTGATCGTACCCCTGGGATTTTGTAAGCCCTATGATTTCCTCGGCCGGATCGCCAATGACGACAATGGTATCAATCTCTTTCCCTGTTTCGCCCATGGCGCTTTTAGCCTTGTCGAACACTTCTGCCGCCCTTCGATCCTGAACGTCTTTGACGTCATCTTTAGATTGGTTGGCAAGACCTATTGCTTCCGCTGAACCGATAACATAAACATGCAGCAGCGTTATTTCGCCACCTGTACGTTGCGCTAATTTTGCAGCCCAAGATGCTGCAAGAGAGGCTTGCTCCGACCCATCTACGGGTACCAATATTTTTTCCATTTATTCACCCCTTTTTGATTTTATGCAAATTTAAGTAATGTTACAGAAAAATCCTCACAATAACAGAAAAAGACGATTGACTTTGGTTAGCAACATTCACGGGCGATAAATAATCAGTGCCCAGCCCGATCCTTTAAAAGCCAGCATGCCAACCAATGGGTCGGTAGTAGAAAAACGATACTGTAAACTGAAGCTGCAAATAACGGATAGATTGTTTTCGGCATCATGGTTTGTTGACGACCGAACAATCCCCAGACCCAGTTCACTTGTGTTTCTGAATCGGCCAACCAATAGGTTAAATAATAAAGCGCGAGCACCAAAACTGCGGTTACAGGCAATGCGCGTCGGTCATAACCTTGATGCCAGAGTAACGTGATTAGAATCGGTGTTAGCAACAAATGCTCCAAAGAAAAGAGTCTGACCAGCCAGGGGATTTTTACATCAAACATGTAAGCGGTACCACCCAAAGGGTGTTCACCAGTCAGCCACGCAGTCGTGACGTCGATGGTCCAGAGCAAATCAGGAAGGGCGACAAGAATCAAACAAACCGACAAGATGAAACGGTTATCAACTAGTACCACCCCAAACGCCGCTAATATGAGGCCTACGTTGCATGTCCATAAGAAGTTGGCAAGAGGATAGTAGTTTGCATAGATGATCGCCCATGCCAAAACAAAAAACCAAAACAACCATTTAAAAGCTAACGGCACGTGTCAACCTTATTCCTAGCCTTAGGGGATACTATGACCAATTGCCCAGGAATCAAAGTCAATGGAAGTTTCGGCCGTTCGACGTTGTGAGGCCATGTAATCAGTCTCGCATCCAATCCGTGGTCACTCCATTCCCGCATGGTTTTTTACACTTGCCTTTCCCGCATGCTGTTAGCGTGGATCCAATGCATTGCGGGTGGCGTTGTTTCAAATGGATTCCGGCTCTCCGCCCGCTACGCGCGGCTTCGGCCGGAATGACGAATAGAGATTTGTCATTCCCGTATGATTTTTACACCCGTCATTCCCGCATGTCGTTAGCGGGAATCCATCTATATTGTTGTCGTTTCAAATGGATTCCGGCAATCCTCGCATCACGCTTGTGCCGGACTTGATCCGGTACGCTTCGGTCAAAATGGCGATCGGGTGTAAGATGCTTGCCTTCTCGTCGATTATCGCGGCAAGGGCGCCGCTCCTACTGGATAGCACGGATGCCCACCTCCCTTGTTCATAGAGGAACCTTCTTGAAAATTTTTAATTTCTCGGAGCATGTGCTAAACCCCTGCGTACCCTCAGGTAAATCCTCTTGGATGCCAATTACCAGTACTCCATCTGGCTGGATCGCTGCATGAATACGGTCGAGGATTTTATGTTGCTGTTCTATTTCAAAATAAGTAAATGCAAGATTTCGGCATAGCACTAGATCAAACAACCCTTGGGGCGTCGTCACTCTCACATCCTGTTCAACAAAATGAACGTCGCGTTGATATTCAGGTTTAAGGTAAAAAAGCCCATTACGCTGATCGAATAACTGATGTTGCCATTCATTCGGTAAAGCCTTGATGCTGCTGTAGGGATAAGCGGCTTGTTTGGCCCTTTGAATCAGTTTTGAATCAACATCCGTCGCCATCACTTCCAGTCGAACATTGGGCCATTGCGGTTGTAGCCGTACCTTCCAGATGAGTGCCATTGTATAAGGCTCTTCTCCTGAACAGCATCCTACGCTCCATACCCTCAAAAGATTCCGTTTCCGATCACTCACTTGTTTTACTAATAGGGGTAAAAGGTCGTTCTCAAGAAATTTAAACACAGCCTTGTCACGATAAAAGCGCGAAATGGTGACGTGACTCAAGGCTTCAATCCAATCCCATTCTTCCGCATGCTTTTCCAGAAATTCACGGTAGTCGCTAACACTTTTGATGTGCATTTGATTCATGCGTCGGGCAATCCTTTTACAAACCTGAGTCCGTACTTTACGGAAGCCCTCCCATCGCATGTGCATCCTGGGGAGTGCCCACTGCAAGAGCTGAACGCAGTCACTATCTTTCATGGAAAGATGGGATAGCCTTGTATCGTACTCAAATCTCAGGTTCGTTTTTCGATTTCCAGCAAAGGTTCTCGAATCCAACTCTGATGACATCGTGGACATTTACTGGGCTTATGCAGCTTTTGCTCTTTGAACCTGAAACCACATTTACGACACCGTGCTGGCGTTACACGTAAATGATAGTTCGAATGCTTGAGGCTTTTTATCAAATGTTTAAGGTCGTCCTCAACATCACGCGGTGTCATTTCCAACACTTCGGCGATATCTTTCAAGCCGAGGGGATTTCCCTGGAGCAGACCAATCAAGTCTTTACGAAACATAGCCGTTATCCTGGCAAACCTTAACCGTGTAAGCTCCCTACTGGATAGTAAAAGGTAATACTTTCGTTTTGTGCTGGTATGTTTCCGTACGCTAAGTCGCGTGTCTTTCAGTCTTTGGCACGTTTAAACACAGTGGCATGACATTTTGGGCAGGGTGGAATGTGGCCCGTGTGTTGAAAGTGAATCAACTCACCACAATCTTTGCAACACAAGGTTCCGATTGTTGTCAACTCACCAGTATGCCATTCGTCATATCGACGCTTGGCTTTTTCCAGATGTTTGAGCTCCAGCTTTGCCGTTTGCGCTAGGTTTGAAAAGCGATTCAACACCCCTTTCTCCACAACTAGCAGGCCGAGACGTAACCAATCAGCCACTTCCCGTTCTTCCTCAGCCAAATGTCTGCCTACTGCGTATAGATCACGACTGACGAAATGATGCACGTTTTCTGCTTCTTCGCGTGTCAACTCGCCAAGCTTAATCGCACTATCTTTAGCGTTCTCCAAAGCGTGAGCCAGGGCAGACTCTGAATGTGAAACCACGGAATTCAGAGTCTGCTCCGTGTACTGCAGCATGCGATCGTACGCTTGAACGAGCCGTTCCTTGCTTGCTCTTTCCTTATCTTCTATTTCATTCATTTGGGCTATTACCCACCTCGCTTAGCGCACGAAACAAAGTAAGTGTATTTGGGGTGGATTACTTCAGCCAGGCATCTCCGGAGCCGGTGGGACTGGAGCAAATCCTGGGGCTTCAAACAGATAGAACCCTTGATGTTCTATTGAGTTCCTTGCCAAAGTCTCGTCAAAAGCTGCCCGAATATCACCCATCTCGGCATATTCACCGACTTTATGGATGTCCCCACCATTTGGACATACACTGCCTTTGGCTTTATCACTGTTAGCCTCATCGGTGACGATAAAATAATCGGGATCTTTAGTACAACGGTAGACAATAAATTTCATTCTGCTTCTCCGTGTCAGTTGGTTTCAAGAATGTGTATATTTTAAATACTGCAGCGTTTAGCGTGATGACATAGGTCAAAGACGGGAAAGTCTTTAGAAAATGGTTGGCCACTCTCCCACTCAGATTGAAATTCAGTCGGACCTCCACCAAACGGTGATGCCACTGACCACATCACTAGCTCCAATTATTTCTCTGGTTGGTGGCAAGGCAGCATCACTCATCCGGCTGAAACAGGCCGGATTTACTGTGCCTGACGGCTTCGTGTTGACATCCGATTTCTTTGCACCATGGGTCGAAAGCGTGATGTCTTCGTCCGAATGGCAGTCAGTGCGTGCCAGGCTTGGATTGCCTGGCGCCACCGGACTAAGAGAACTGTGTGAGGCGACAAAAAGCTCTGCGACGAAACTCTCTTTTTCTGAAACACAACGGACTCAGCTCGAAGAAATTTCGATCTCATTGGGTAACCGTCGACTCGTCGTGCGCTCATCCTCGCCTGAGGAAGACCTAAGTGGCGCATCATTTGCGGGACTTTACAAGACTCTTTTAAATACCACCTCCGACACGCTCGAAATAGCCGTGCGCGCATGTTTCGAATCATGCCTCGACGAACGCGTGTTGCTCTACAAGAGGGAAAGTGGTTTCAAGGCCGAAGCACCGAGCATCGCTGTGATCATACAGGTTCAGATCCCAAGCGAAGTCTCAGGCGTTGCGTTTTCACTTAATCCGTTGACAAACGATTTTGATCAAGTCGTAGTCAACGCAGCACAGGGCCACGGTGAAGCAGTCGTCTCTGGTGACATTACACCGGATAAGTTCGTAATCGACAAGACAACCGGCAAGATCATCGAACGCCGAGCTGGCAGCAAAGGCGGTAATCGTTCGGCTAATTTCTGCCTAAGCAACGAACAGCTTGCCGAGCTGGCGGAAACGCTCAAAGCCATCGAAGACTTATACGCCACACCCGTTGACGTGGAATGGACGTTTGCAACTAAACGCCTTCATGTACTACAAGCACGTCCGGTCACTGCTTACGTACCACTCCCACCCGAAATGCAAACCAAGCCAGGAGAGCCACGTTTACTCTTCATAGATGGCGCGCTTTCCAAGGGATTAACTTTAAACGCCGCTATTACCCCCATGACGTGCGACCTGGTGGCACGTCTGATCCGACTGGCCGCGGAAGCACTGCTCGGCAAAAAAGACATCACCCTTGATCCGAAGTCCGGGTTATTGGGGGTGGCAGGTGCACGTGTGTACATGAATCTATCCAACGTCCTTCATCTGTTCAACACCCAACGTCTTATCAATAATGCTCGTTACACCGATGCTCTAGCTGCTGACATCCTGGAGACGCATGACCTTGAGGCTTACCGCCCGCTAAGACCACCGCCTCATTTGCGACTGCATTCCTGGTTGCTTACCGCCCCAAAAGTGTTCTGGCGGCTACGGGGTTTTATGTTTGAGTTGATGACTCCGCTTTTTCGGCGAAAAAACTTCTACGAGAAGTTCCACACAGAAGTTGCGAGCTTCGAGCAAGCGATTGCCGAACCACCGAATTTCGAGTTACCTATCGACGAGTTCTTGCGACATTACTACACGAAACTGCTTACGGTCGTTAAAAAGGCAACCGCACCAGCATTAATATTATTTGTGTACTTCGGGACAGAGCGTTTGGAGAAGTTGATCGACCACAGGTCCGAGGTCCAACGAACTCTGCTTGCTACCATCAAGCGGGGCTATTCCAATGAATTGGTCGTTGAGATGGGAACCTTGATGTATCAACTTTCTACCCTGCTCCCACGAACAGAATATGAGGATATCGATACGCTTGCATACAAGGTCGAACACAGGACACTACCCGAAGCGTTTTTATCGATGTGGGATCGGTTTATCACCCGCTTCGGCTGTCGTGGACCGCTGGAGATGGAGTTGGCTAATCCCAAGTATGGTGATGACCCTAAAATCGCACTTCGGCAGATTGCAGCAATCGCAAAAAGTGGTGGTGCTTTTGACCCGCGACGAATTCACCAGCAGCATGTTGAAGAAAGAGAGTTGGCCTATGCCAAACTACACGCTCAAATCAAAGGCCGTAAACGCCGCAAGTTAGAGCGGAGTTATCGAAACATCGTTGAGTTTGGTGGTGCGCGCGATACTCCCAAATATCACATCATGCTGATCAACAACCTGATTCGCCAGCGGCTGCTTACCCAAGCCGAAACGCTTGTTACTTCAGGACGACTCAAAAGTCGAGAGCAGATATTCGAGCTTAATTTTGACGACTTGGAGGAAGCCACCTGGAATCTGTCGCTGGATCTTCAAACTCGGGTACGGGAACGCGGTCATTTCTATAGAAAGGCAAAGGCGCTGGTGAAACGCTTCCCCACAATGATTGATTCACGTGGGTTCATCCTCCGTCCGATTAGACCAGTGGTAGCGGGCGCGTTATCTGGAACGGCCGTCTCACCCGGCGTCGTACGAGGCCCGGTGAAGGTCCTAGATAACCCATTCGAAAAGGCCGTAGCGCCTGGCGACGTGCTGGTAGCTTACACAACAGACCCGGGATGGACGCCGCTTTTTATCAATACTGCTGCTGTGATCCTTGAGGTTGGTGGAGAGCTACAGCACGGAGCACTAGTCGCACGCGAGTATGGTAAACCCTGCGTGGTAGGCATCGCCCAGGTAACGGCGCAACTGCATGATGGTCAGGTTGTCGAGGTAGACGGCAATTCCGGTGTGGTACGGATGATAAAAGCGGCGAGCACGGTCTAGCTAAAGTATTTTGCGCAGGCCATTCACTTTGACCTTCGAAGTGTGACTACGATGATTTTTAGGATAAACAAAACCGGAAACGCACCGTGCAAAAACAAATCAAAAATATCGATCGGTCGATGCAAACTACCTTGAAACAACATCGATATTTTCTCTACCAGATGTGGCATAGGTTGAAACGGCGCAAGTCCCAGCGTAAGTGAACCTACGATCAACAGCCACCAGGGAAGTTTTTGAATCCAGTTAATCATTCAGTAGTTCCCCAAAGCCGAAGAGAGTCAAGTTTGGTCTCCTAGTATATCGAACAGACATTAGTACTCAACCCTGGTTATTACGAGGAGTGAAACGGCGTAATAACCCATAAATTGTTCTATCACAACGACCTGGATTGCTTCACATCATTCGCAATGACATTTATTGAGTCATCGCGAAGCAGTGTAAACGGCCGAGGCGATCCAGGGAAATACCTTCTGGTTTGATTCATACCGTCTGTCCTGTGCTTCAGGTGGTACCAGTACTTCAACTCAACCGGGCTAACTAAACGCTGGACGCATGCGCTATAGATAGAGATACTCTACATACTCTCGTGGGTGTTGAATCTGTATGACTATTAGTTAACTATCTAAAAAATTTGTGCCGAGGCAGTAATCAAAATGCAAAGACTGTTTTTATTTTTACTTGGATTGCCACTTGTGGCTATCGTTTCTGCTGACGAAGGAACGCCTGCTTTATACGATCGTGTTTCACTGTCTGTGAGCGCAGAAAAACCGGTCGCTAATGATCGGATCGTGGCTGAACTTTACACTGAACGTGAGGGCGACGAGATATCTCAAATTACCTCCGAGGTTAACCAAAATATCACTTGGGCTCTGGACTTGGCCCGGGGTGTGGATAATGTTATCGCACAGACAACCGGTTATGTTTCACAACCTGTTTACAAAGAACAAACAATAATAGGTTGGCGGGTGAGACAGTCAATAAAATTGGAAAGTCAGGATGCAGCTGGTCTCAGTCAGCTTATAGGGGACTTACAAAAGCGCTTGGCGATCGGTTCGCTCATTTATAACCTCTCACCAGACGTACGGACACAAGCTGAGGATGATCTCATTGCCCAGGCACTGGCATCGTTTCAAAAGCGGGCACAACTTATAACGGGGAAGCTGGGGCGCTCCAGTTTCCGTTTTGTGCAGATCGATGTAGTCACGGCGGGCCCATCACCGCGTCCACAGCGCTTAACACGGATGGCCGCACCCATGGAAGCGGCCGAGGGTACTGTGCCACCTGCCATAGAAGGTGGAGTACAAATCGTGCGCGTACGGGTAAATGGTACCATTGAACTTAAGCTGAACTAATACAAGAAAAGCACTAATTGAGAAATGAAAAAAGAGTATTGGTAAGCGTCTTTTCCAGGCAAACTCAAGCCAGGGGGCTGGTTTAATCTAACAATTCGACTATTAGAATTTGAACCCTTAAATGAAGTCACTACCAGGTCCAATCGCGTTGTAGCCGAGTTCACAATATGAGCCTATCTGAAAAAATCTGTGACATGGATACCTTCCTGGCTTATTCCATCGCATTAGAAGAAGAGGCAGCCGAGCGTCATGACGAACTGGCAGACATGATGGAAGTGCACAACAACCCAGAAGTTGCCAAAACATTCCGCAAGCTCGCTCACTTTAGCCGCCTACATGCACAGGAGGTTCGTGACCGCGCAACGGGGTGCAACCTTCCGGCTATTGCTCCCTGGGATTTCGGTTGGGAAGACATGGAAGGTCCGGAAACCGGAGATATCGGTGAGGTCAACTACTTGATGCATACAGCTCAGGCCCTACGCATTGCAATGGGCAATGAAAAACGCGCGCATGATTTCTACGACGCCATAGGCCGGGATAGTCCCGATGCCAGTGTCCGATCATTGGCTGCCGAGTTTGCAGAAGAAGAGCGGGAACATCTCAAATTACTTGAAAAATGGCTGGAAGAATGCCCGAACCAGGACGAAGAGATGGACTACGATCCCGATCCACCACATACGCCTGAATAGCCTGAACTCCCTATCCTTGAATTCCTTTGGCTTGGAATCCGGGTTTACTATTGAAAGATCATAGCTTTGGCATTGTAGTTACCACGTTGGGTGTCCTTCTCCTGTGTCCGGACGCCCTGCTCGTCCGTTTGATTCAGGGTGAGGGAGGCAGCGACTGGTCCATCGCGTTCTGGAGAGGAATGTTGACGGGCATTGGACTTGTTCTGATTTACAGCATGATCGAAGGGCCTGGGGCGATGCGGCGCTTTGTCTATATGGATCGATGGGTAGTGTTGGCCACCATCACCATGGGCATTCAGGCATTGGCATTCATTCTTTCGCTAGCCAACACGACCGTTGCCAACACTCTGATCATCGTAGCGACTACTCCTTTGTTCACGGCATTGTTCTCCTGGATCTTCCTTAGGGAAACACCACCTGTTCGAACCTGGGTTGCGATTTTACTCTCGTTTCTGGGGATATTAATCATTGTCTACCATGATCTAGAAAGCGTTCACATGAGCGGCGACCTCCTCGCTCTAGTCACCGCAATGGGGTTAGGTATCACGTTTGTAATTATTCGCCATCGAAAATCAGTAAACATGCTGCCGGCGATGTCAATGGGAAAGTTGTTGTCTGGGATCGCTGCGATTCCATTAGCGGCGCCTTTAGCAATGACCGACTTGGGGCTCGGTTTAATGTTGTTCTTGGGTCTTATCCTATTACCTGTATCTTTCGCTTTGATCGCATGGGGGCCTCGATACATTCCAGCACCTGAGGTTAGCCTGCTCATGTTACTGGAAACAGTGCTGTCGCCGATTCTGGTTTGGTTGGCCTTAGGAGAAGCAGCTAGCGTCCAAACAATCATAGGTGGTCTGATCGTATTGTTTGCGTTGATTGGAAATTCCGTACTGAGTCTCATATCAAATGCACGGCATGTACATCAGGTAGCACCCAAACCTGCGCCCATCCATATTCGCGAGAATCGAGCCCCAACGTTGACTAAAGCCGACTCTGTACCTGAAGACCGTTGCTAAAGGTACAGCTGGCGTCAATCGTTTACCGCCCTAGCGGAAATTTTCGCCACCACGTTGTTGACTTTGAAATCGACTGTCGCTTGTGTGCCGGTACGCGCATATTGTCCAGCAATTATTTGTGTCCGTCGTATCGACAAAACTTTTCAAACAGGTTAACGACTTTGTTAATAGCAGCGTTTACTTGTGCGTCGTCGAAACTATCCACTGTTGCCTTAATGGAATCCTCCGGGGTTCCACTGCCGATTAAGGCAATTTCGGACATAAACTGACTATAGTCGTCGTGCACATCCACAGGGAGGTCACGCTCTATGTTTATCAATTCAAGATGGAGAGTCACCGCGTCTACCAATCTGTTTTTTCTGGGCCCCTCCTGGGTAAGCACATGAATAGCTTTGAGCAACTGATCGTAACCATAGTGTGATTTCATGTGATTCTCCTCTTACTAGTACTTACTTGGTGGGATTGTAGTCCGCAAAGACCATATTGTTGAACCGATCCTAATAAAACTGCTCATACAAATGAAACATAATCCTGTGATGAAAGCGATCGCTACTATTGAACCAGCACTTTGTAGTCTTTCTTTTCGTTTGTTTCTAGATTGAACTGTGAACGCGTAGTGTAGTTGATATGCTTACCATAAGTGTGAAGTGAGAGTGTAATCTGATCCGTCTCGTTACGCACCGAGTGAATCCCGCCCGTCTTCATGCATATCAGCTCCCCCGCGCCGGCATCCAGGGTGCTCTTTACTTCCAATTCCGCATAATCCGCGCAAGTTCCATCATCGAGGCGTTTATAACGAATATTGCGCTCCACCCCTTCAACTCCAGCCACCACTGCCCACGTACCATGGTCATGAGGAGGCGCACCGCGGCTAGGTAACCACGATACAACAAACACGGCTAGAGTGTGGTCAGGTTCCTCATGAAGCAGGTGAGCGAGAAATCCTTGTTCTGAATCACAATCGTAGTGTTCTTGCTGAAGCCAGCTCTTTTGCAAGGCCAGTCGTTGGGCTAGAGGACCTACGTATCTAATGATCTCATCCTCATCGTTTGTTTCTCCGGAGATGCGACGCAAGTCTTCAATGTAATTTGCAAACGAATATGATTCCGACATTAATTGCATCCTGTTTTGATCCAGATGAATAAGCCGGAATTATAAACTATTCGATCAAACGAGCGGGTTGAGCCTAAACAAAAAGTCGAAAACACCCTATCGAAGGAGGTTCTCAAGGCTTTCAGCTTCATTCGTTACACTCTCTGGATTCCCGCTAACGACATGCGAGAATGAACAGCAGGTTGGATTACCGCGGCTGACTATATGGCCTCGCAAAGACGCCTTTGGAGGTCTTTCACAAGCCTGTAGGAGCGGCGCCCTCGCCGCGATTCGATCGGCACGGAGGAGGCGCGCCTCCTATATGAGTGACGGTCGGATTGTCGCATGCCTAGTCATCCACCCTAGTCACCGATATGATCTCACCGCTGACCAGACCCTCCGCTCCTCCCCGCTGACGATAAATGAAATGGAAAAACATTTCCCCTTTTCCGAGGGGAAGCATCATATCTTTAAGAGGTAGGTGATAGGGGTAGGACGTAGGCGTATCCGAGTCATCGTTAATTCTTGAATCCAACGCGAGTTTTACGTCTATAGATGCCGTACTTGTATCCGGACTGCTTGCTATAGGAACTTCAGTGGGTTCCGCAGCAAATCTTAAACGGTACCAATCACCAACTTTAGATGAATATTTTGCCCTACAGACAAAAGCTTCATTCCCCGTTAAAAGCTCTACAGAATCTATCATGAGGCTTTCAACCAGTAGCGTACCCTTCACCTGGGTGTCATAACTGAACACAAACAGGAAAGTTGAACCAACCTTTGGGACCGGATCGGCAAACCCGGCTACATCAACCTTGTCTATGCGGCCTTCCCCTTGTAGTCTGGCCAACTCACCCCGAGCTGGGATCGACCAGAGCAAAACCAGGATTGCTATCAGTGAGAGTAAGGTGCAACCTTTGACATTGGTCATGTGGACGTTATATATCAGTATAGGTCTGCCTCCACAATCTTCGTATAAGCCATCCTTGATTCAATTACGATTGATATCGGATAACAAAGTACACCTTTTTTGCCAGAAACCAACGCTATCCCGCTTGCGTAGCGGTAGGAGGAATTGTCATTCGATACCCTTGAACATTTCGATCGTGTGTTCGCATCAAAATTGATCGGCATTTAGGTTTAGGTTAATTTCGCGATTTCAAAAGAGGCTTCTGAATGAAACTAAAGGTTACTCAAGTTTACGAGCTGATTCTGTTTGTTTTCCTGGCGTGCGTAATAGTGGGCTGTGACCAGGTGGGGGATGCTGCTAGTGGTGCGGGCCGAGCAACAACAAGTCTTGCCAACAAAATCTTGGGCGAAAAATCTCCCGAACAAGATGAGGGAGCACCCGAAGAGCAGACAAACCGTCAAACTTCATCCGGCGTAATAGGTGAGTCCAAGCCTGAATCGGCAGAGGAATCCGTAGATGAGGAAAGCTCAGAAGCCGAGACTGCTATTACAGAGGTCCGCACAGGTGAGTTCGATCTGGTATTTGAGATGTCGTATCAAAGTTGTGCAAGTTGTGGGATATGGTTTGATTCAGCGGAACTAGTTATTGAACATAGCGAGGGCAGATTTACAGCACAACAGTCGGGATCGCTTCTTATCAAGGAAGCGCCTTACCATCAGGGCCGCTTCAATGCCAACATCAGCTCGATTCCTTCATCTTCAACAATCGAGAGCGCGACCTTGTACATGCATCTCAACCGTCATGAAGGTATATCAAATGATGATTTTACGAGTACGATTTCTGTATACGGAAAAATCGACGGCAGTATGAGTTACATCAGAGAGATCACGGCGAGAGATGACATCAAAGGCCAAGGGTATTCAAAAGCGAATCCGGTCGTACCGATTGATTTTACTGACTATGCAAGACGGATTTAAACAATCCGCCGTTCGAACTTTTAACATTGCTGCCAGGGCAAACCATCGTGGCGCCAACCCGCCTGAGTACTGCGGTGGTGTTTTTCATCGAGCGGTCCTTCAAATCCAGTATCAACATGAAAAACATTCTTGATGCCAGCTTCAATCAACGCCTTTCCAGCCTCCACTGAGCGCCGACCACTGCGACAGATAAGGACGATCGTTGGGGGGTTCTCTTCCTCAGAACCCAAGAATCCACCCAACAAAACTTCCCTGACTTGGGCAACAAAGCGTGGATTGGGGGCCCAATCCGGTTCATCCAGCCACGCTATGTGAATAGCATCCCTGGGATGCCCAATCATTAGATGTTCCATGGTAGAACGAATGTCTATGAGCACCGCCTGGGCGTTCTTTTTCAGTAGTTCATAAGCCTGTTTTGGCGTAAGG
>JASJAT010000080.1 GCA_030066885.1 Arenicellales bacterium
GTAATCACAGATGTCTTACGATTACTCGCCATCTGTATTGCCGTTGTCGGTATCCTGAGCGCGTTGATGGCGATACAACTCGAGCGTGCTAGAGAATTCGCTATACTCCGAGCAGCTGGGCTTACTCCCAAACAGCTGTTTGGCCTGATCACAACCGAAAGTGGGCTGATGGGTTTAATTGCTGGTTTGATTGCCTGTCCTTTGGGTATTGTAATGGCTTGGGTGTTGATATTTATCATCAACCGCCGATCCTTCGGCTGGTCCATGCAATTTCATTTCGATATAGAACCTCTGTTGACCGCACTGATGCTCAGTATCGTTGCAGGCCTGGTTGCCGGCCTTTATCCCGCCTTACGCGTGTCAAGAAGTCTGCCAACGCTATCTTTGAGATATGAGTAACGAAATGGTTCCGCTTATGCCTTCTTCGCCCAGAGCACGGCGAAGTCCAACGCCGCGAGTAAACTTTCGCACTCGTAGTAAGGTTGGGTGGCTGCTGGTAACAATCACTGTCGGCTTGGCCACAATTGCTGGCTGCGATCCCCACGAAACCTCTACCAAGGCGCCATTGTCCATAGCCGAGTTCTTGGAAACCGATGATCACAACGAATTCAATAGGGCATTGCGACCGACAGCGTTCGTGTTCCCACGTGATCACGGCGCTCATCCAGGCTTCAAGAACGAGTGGTGGTACGTTACCGGAAATCTAACCGATACCCACGGTAGCCGTTTTGGGTTTCAATTTACCTTATTCCGTAACGCAATATCTGCTGGGTCAATTACCAGCGCGTCAAACTGGGCCACAAATCAAGTTTATCTGGCTCACGCTGCCGTCACCGACGGTAACCAGGACAGGATTTACCACGACGAGCGCTTTTCACGGGGAGCGATGGGCCTGGCAGGGGTTGTTCATGACCCATTCAAGGCATGGTTGGAAGATTGGTCCCTCGCCGCCGAATCTAACTCCACCTGCACTACATGCTTTAACGTTCGACTCCATGCAATCGGCAACGGATTTAACATTGATCTAAATTTAATCAACACCAAACCCTACATTTTACACGGTGATTCCGGGTTGAGCAGAAAGAGTGAAACTCCGGGCAATGCTTCCTATTACTATTCTTATACCCGGTTACAAACCGAGGGGAGAATCACGATCGCGGATCAAGACTATTCGGTACAGGGTGAAAGCTGGCTTGATCATGAGTGGTCGACTTCGTCATTGGAGAAAGATCAGGTCGGTTGGGACTGGTTTTCTATACAACTCGCCGATCGCTCGGAAATCATGCTGTTTCAACTACGACACAGATACGATCCAAACAAGAACTTTATATACGGGACTTTTGTGGGCGACGATGGAGTTTCATACCGACTGGCCGATTTCACCATCGACACCGTCGGTTACTGGGTAAGCCCTGCTTCAGGGGTGACCTATCCTTCCGGTTGGACTGTTGTTATACCGAGTCATGACATCACATTGACGCTGACCCCCATAGTACGAGCACAAGAGATAAACGCGTCGTTTAGGTATTGGGAAGGTGCTGTGGATGTCAACGGATTTGCCGCCAGCAAGAAGTTAAACGGGCACGGCTACGTCGAATTGACGGGTTACGACTAATCTCGCCATGAGGGCGTATAATCTTAATGGGTACCATAAATCTAACGAGAAGTGAAAATGAGTGTCTCACCGGCTATTGCACCGGAAGCTTTTGAAAAACTGCGAACACTTCTGGATGATCGCTTTTCCACTAATGCCACAGTGCTTGAACAACACGGGCGAGATGAAGGCCACCTGCCGATGGCGCCGCCCGACGCAGTCGTATTCCCTAACTCAACCGAAGAAGTGCAGAAGGTAGCTGCGATCTGCCATGAACACCGAGTACCCATGATCCCATTTGGGGTGGGGACTTCCCTGGAGGGTCAAGTCATTGCAACACAAGGTGGCGTATCCATCGATCTATCAGGTATGAATAAGATCCTACAGGTCAACTTTGAAGATCTAGACGCACGGATTGAATCGGGCGTTACAAGACGACAATTAAACGACTACCTACGAGATCAAGGGCTGTTTTTCCCTGTCGATCCCGGAGCAGACGCCACGCTCGGTGGGATGGCATCGACCCGGGCCTCAGGGACGAACGCGGTCCGCTACGGTACCATGCGAGACAATGTGCTGGGCCTGACCGTAGTCATGGCCGATGGTCGATTGCTGCGTACGGGTGGGCGTGCCAGGAAATCAGCGGCGGGTTATGACCTCACCGCCCTATTTATCGGTTCGGAAGGAACGCTGGGGATAATTACCGAACTGAATGTACGACTGTACGGTAGGGAAGAAGCCATATCTTCTGCGGTATGCCCGTTTGACACTTTGAAAGGTGCGGTAGATACCGTGATCGAAACCATTCAAATGGGTATTCCCATCGCACGGATCGAGTTACTCGACGAAGTTCAAATGGACGCGGTGAACCGTTTCTCCAATCTCGATTACCCTTTGCGACCGACTCTGTTTCTTGAATTTCATGGCTCACCGATGGGTGTAAAGGAACAGGCGGAAACCGTTGGTGACATTTCTCGTGACCATGGGGGGGGTGATTTTCGCTGGACTGCACAGGAGGAGGATAGGCGAGCCCTGTGGCGAGCGCGACACGACGTCGCCTATGCCTGCAAAGCGCTCCGCCCCGGCGGCGAGTTGTGGGCTACCGATGTTTGCGTGCCGATTTCTCAGCTCGCTGATTGCATTGTACAAACTCGCCGAGATATCGATGCTGCCAACCTGATTGCACCTATTGTGGGCCACGTCGGTGACGGCAATTTTCACGTTGCGATGATACTCGACACCAGCGATGAGGAAGAAATGAAAAGAGCCTATGAGTTCAATGAAAGGCTGGTTGATCGCGCGCTAAAAATGGGTGGCACATGCACCGGGGAACACGGCATTGGAATCGGCAAGCGAGAGAAACTTGTGGCTGAACATCGCGACGCTGTGCCTGTCATGCAAGCTATTAAGCAAGCACTCGACCCCGATAACCTGATGAACCCGGGCAAACTGTTTCTAGATTCCTAAAGCCCTACGGTGCCAAGCAGCAAATCTAACCTGATGCGATATACAGGTCAGGCGGTCAACATCCATGTCTAACTACAATCGTGCCCTGGTCGTCGAAAAAAATTTCGTCCAATGTGTACTGCAACACAATTTTCCAGAGCCGCTCTCGCCCACAAACTGGTCGGATACTGATTTAGACAAAGAATCGGTCGTAGATCTATTCGAGTCGCAGCTCATAAGTCGACATCTCGATTTCGCCGCAAGAAAACTGCGGGCTGAAAACAAAGGCTACTACACCATCGGTAGTGCTGGTCATGAAGGCAATGCGGTTTTGGGGAAGATATTTCGTATAACCGACATGGCTTTCCTACACTATCGTAGCGGCGGATTTATGGCGGCAAGATCAAAGCTATTGCCAGGGTCAAACTTCATCCACGACACCTTGCTGTCTTTGGTAGCATCCTGTGACGACCCCATAGCCGGTGGCCGTCACAAAGTGTGGGGTAGCCTGCCCCTATTGGTGCCACCCCAGACCAGTACCATTGCATCTCATCTACCGAAAGCCGTGGGTGCAGCGTTATCCATCGACAAAGCCCACGACCTGGGAATACCGTCCGTAATGCCAAAGGATGCATTGGTATTGTGCAGTTTCGGTGACGCCTCAATGAATCACTCGACAGCACTGGGTGCTCTCAACACAGCACTGTGGACCGCCTATCAAAATATACCCATGCCCATCGTCTTCATCTGTGAAGATAACCGAATCGGGATCTCTGTCCCAACACCGGTACAGTGGCTCGAGTCGCAATACGCACACCGAAACGAGCTAGAGTATATTGCGGTCGATGGGTTGAACTTGTTTGATCTCTACGTAAAGGGTAATCAAGCGCAACGGTACGCCCGTTCGCACAGGAATCCAGTTTTCCTGCACATGAAAACGGTTCGATTGCTCGGCCATGCGGGTTCTGATGTAGAACAAAGCTACCTAACTTTGCGGGAAATCGAACGCGCGGAATGGCAAGACCCCGTGTTGCATAGTGCCAGGTTGGTGATCGACAACGCCATCATGTCACCCGCGGAGGTCGTCGATCTGTATGAAGATGTAGCACAGCGTGTGGACAAAGAATCCCGACAAGTTATTCACAAACCGAAACTCCAAACGGCAGAACAGGTGAGATCCACCCTCACAGCTTGCAGCCGGCCACGCACTGCGCCTCCGTTACCCTCGTTACAACAGCGCCAACAATTATTCGCTGCTGACTTCGACAAGTTGCAGACCCCGCAGCACATGGCCAAGCTGATCAACTGGGGCTTGCACGATATCCTGTTACGTTACAAGAATACTCTCGTGTTTGGTGAAGACGTTGCCCAGAAAGGAGGTGTCTACAATGTAACCGACGGTTTGTATAGAAAGTTTGGTGCCAAGAGAGTCTTTAACTCACCGCTCGACGAACAATCCATACTCGGCTCGGCCATTGGATTGGCACACAATGGATTCGTACCGATCCCCGAGATTCAGTTCCTGGCTTATATCCACAATGCAGAGGATCAAATTCGAGGAGAGGCCGCAACACTCGCCTTCTTTTCTCAGGGGCAATTTAACAATCCCATGGTTGTACGGATTGCAGGGTTAGCCTACCAGAAGGGGTTTGGCGGTCACTTCCATAATGACAATTCCCTCTCTGTACTTCGAGATATTCCCGGCGTTATCGTTGCTATTCCATCTAACGGCGACGACGCGGTCCGTATGTTACGCACGTGCGTGCGTGAGGCTTATGAAAATGGTCGTGTTTGTATTTTCATCGAACCGATCGCTCTGTATATGACCAAAGACTTGCATACAGCAGATGATCGCGGTTGGTCCTTCACTTATCCCACGCCTCACGAAGAGATAGCGCCCGGTGAGTTCAAAGTCTATGGCAGCGGAAAAGAATTGGTGATCTTGACTTACGGCAATGGGCTGTATTATGCGAGACAGGCGCAGTACGAATTGGAAAAACATTACAGCCTGAACGCTCGGGTCATTGATCTTAGGTGGATGGCACCAATCGACCAGGCTCGGTTGATGCAGCAAATCCACCAGGCCAAACACATCCTGATCGTAGACGAATGCAGAAAAACAGGCTCTTGGAGCGAGGCCTTAGTAACTATGCTCGTAGAACACAGTGAAACCTTGCTAAATATCAAAGTCATCGCTGCAGACGACTGTTTTATTTCACTGGGTGAGGCTGCCACCGCTGGACTACCTGACAAAAATGACATCATTACTGGCGCGATCGAACTGGTCAGAAAGCACCCAACAAGTGGTTCGCAACGACTATGATCTCCAGTTATCATGTACCTAGCCCCGCTTGTTGCGTCAGGACCTCGGGCTAGCTGTTGATGCTGTCGGTTGGAAAAGGTGCTGAACCTGTGGTGCTTTAACCTATAGGGTATAGTTTGCACCTAACAGGCGGCGACAGACGTCTCTGCCGACCGCCGCGGAGGATTCGATATGATTGAGTTCATTAAACGAATTTTTAGCAGTCAAGAAAAAGCCAAAGGAATACCAAGCATACTCTACAACGACTTCGAGATTCGCCCTCAACCAGTTCACGACAGCAATGGCTGGCGTGTATCGGGCACGATAACGAAAGAAGTTGACGGTATTCTAAAAGAACATGAATTTGTGCGTGCCGACTCCTGTGCAGATCAAGAATCAGCCGTAGCGCTGACACTGCGCAAGGCACAACAATTCATTGACGAGCAAGGAGAGCGAATATTCGACTAGCAGTAGCGAGTAGCTAATATCTAGTGGGGCTAGTAAAAACAATTTCACTAGCTACTCATAACTAGCCACTAGAGACTGTTATGATTTCGGTATTGCGTTTGTTGTCCGAGTATGGTCGGAAAGACGAATACGTAAAATAATCTTTTTATTTCTGGGCGACCAGGTAAGCGACGTAAGATAGGCAAAATTCACCTTTTTCGTCCGGGGTAAAGATACCATTACCACTTTCGCCATCTTCGGCGGTGCCTTCCCAGTAACAAGTTACTTTTGGAAAACCTGCGTCCTTGAGAATATCTTTGAGTTCTGTCAAACCCCATATCCGCCAATCATAGGTAAAAGCTTTATTCATCTTTGACCCATCAGGAAATCGAAAATGGATATAAAATTTTCCCTCACTGGTTACCGGCCAATATTCGTCCTGATCCCACACATAGCTAAATCCTGCGTCTAGCTCGGTTTCCTCTTCCATCTCTTCGAGCACCTCAGAACCACCCTGCAAATCAATGACGAAAATTCCATCCGGCGCAAGATCTACATAAACCTTCTTGAAGTAATCCAACATCTCTGCCCGGGTCTTAAAAACCCAGTAAGAGAAATTTTGCGCACACCGGATGTCGGGTGAGCGTGTGCTAAGTTGCCTGGCGTCTTCCAGGTGAAAATCCATGCGTTTAATCGCTTGGCCTAAGTCAGCGAAATGATGCGCCTTTCCCCATTCAACGGGTTCAGGATCAATATCGAAACCTTCAGCCGTATATTCCTCTCCACGACTGATCCAGGTCGCGCTGAGCAATCCAGTACCGCAAAAGTCTTCGCGAAAATGTAGGGCTCGTTTGTTTCGTATCTCCTGGTATGTATTAGCCAAGAACTCTATATCTTCTTGAGGTGACTGCACCGACAATTGATACAATTCGTATTTGTCAGCCGTCTTTGCCGTGAAGCGACTTTTACTTTTCTTTCGCTTTTTGTACTTCTTGTCCTTCTTCGTTTTGTCTTTAGTCTTCAATTCAAAAACCTTTCGTCGTGTCACTGTTATAAAAAGCTGCGCAGCATAACGCCTTCCGAATCCGGTCACAAGACAATACAAAGGTTAACCGGCAAGCTATAGTGTAGATTAGAACCGGAGCATACCTAACGCATTGTGGAGCGCCATTCGTCAGGCTCCATGCTTGGCGATAGAATACAGTCATGAAATTCTGTTCCAATTGTGCCTCAACGGTGAACCTTTCCATACCGGAAGGGGACACTTTACCGCGGCACGTATGCGAAAACTGTGGCGCCATCCACTATCAGAACCCCAAGATAGTCGCCGGTTGTATCCCTATGTGGGAAGATCGCGTTCTCTTGTGTAAGCGCGCTATCGAACCACGTTTTGGCAAATGGACCCTGCCCGCTGGTTTCATGGAAAACGGTGAGACCGTTGCCCAAGCCGCGGTTCGAGAAACCATAGAAGAGGCACGGGCTAAGGTAGTCGGTTTGGAGCTATATGGACTGTTCAATATTACTCACGTCAATCAGGTCTATATCATGTTTCTGGGAGATCTTGTCGCGCCTTCCTTTGCCGCGGGCCACGAAAGTCTTGAGGTTCGTTTGTTTACCGAGAATGAAATACCTTGGGACGAATTGGCATTCCCCGTCATTCATCGCACCCTAGACCTCTTCATCAAAGACCGCCGACTTGGATCTTTCGGTAACCATATGTTTGATATAGAGCCAATGAAAAGGTAATTAAAAGCGTAGTTACTAGAATACTAGTTGCTAGTGCTAGCCACTGATTATTATCCCAGCTCTGCTAACAACTCATGGATCATGTTTTGGGCTTGTGCGGCGTACCCGCCGCCGAAGAGATTGAAATGGTTCAGTACGTGATACAGGTTGTATAACAGCTTGCGTACCCTGTAGCCCTCATCCAGCGTCCACGCGTTCTCGTAGCTCGCATAGAAAGAGGGGTCAAACCCACCGAATAGCTCGGTCATGGCCACATCCGCCTCTCGGTCACCAAAGTAGGTAGCTGGATCAAACACTACAGGTGAACCTTCACGGTCCGCTGAAAAATTGCCGCCCCATAGATCGCCGTGCAGCAAACAAGGAACCGGTACGTAAGCTCCAAAAAAATCATCTAACCGAGTCAACAGGTTTTCTCCCGCAACTATTGTCGAGCCGGATAGGCGATTGTCTGCAGCCAGTCGCAGTTGATATCCGAGTCGATACTCACGTAAGAATTCCACCCATTCGTTTGTATAAGTATTAATTTGTGGTGTAGAGCCGATGGTGTTGTCGAGGTGCCAGCCGAATTGCGAGGTTGTCGTTTGGTGGAGCGCAGCAAGACTGGATCCCAGCTGCACATAACTCTTCATACCAGGGCTGCTCATCTCGATGTACTCTAATACCAGGTATGCATTGTCTCCTTGCGTTCCCCAGCAGATCGGTGCAGGCACCCTCACTGTTTGTGTGGCCTGGATAGCCTGAAGTCCCTCTGCTTCGGCTTCAAACATGTTGACCAAAGCGGATTGATTTAATTTAACGAAGTAACGTTGACCCGCCCCTTCGAGTAGTACGGCGCGATTGATACAGCCACCGCCGATCACACGATGCCGGTTCACGCTGAATGGGTTACCCGTAGTTCGTTCGATGTGATCGGCTATGAGGTCGTAGGTACTCATCCAGTTTTCAATTACGATAGCTGCCTACCAGGTCGGTAGAGAAAGTAACGCTAAGCCTTTGAATTCGAAACATCTGTCAGTTAAACAGGCCTAATCAACCACTAACTTATGCACATTTTAAAGAATCGGATTTCGGTCTCGCAGATCAATCCTACCCAAGCTGCCGGTCTCCCCAGCCCCACGCATAACTACATGATTCAAAATAAGAAAATAACTTGACTATTTTTTAAGCAGGTTAGCGTAAAGCGTCCTCTTGCAAAGGTGTGTTCTACCTGACTGCGAGTTATGCACATACTTATCCACATATTTTGTGGGTAACTTGCTTATGTGTTTTTATTCAAGGGTTTAAATCGTATTCCACCGCAGACGAATTTTGATTGCCTTTTTCACATTACTTAATATCTTACCCAAAGCCCATCCCTGATCCCGACTTCCAGAATCAGTTACATGGACACAACGACCATTATCGCCGTCGCCTTGCCGGTCCCTTTGCGCCGTAGCTTCGATTTCAAAGTGCCGTCCGGTTTGGGCCCGGTACGTGTCGGTATTCGAGTGCGTGTACCGTTTGGCCGTCGCCGTCTGATCGGCATCGTGGTAAATATAAAGGACAGTAGTGACATTCCCCTGCAACGCCTACGCGACGTTGCCGAAATTCTGGACAGTGAACCAATATATTCCAGCACCTTATTCGATTGGCTGCAATGGATCGCTGACTATTACCATCATCCGTTGGGTGAAGTTCTCAATACAGCACTCCCCGTCGCCTTACGTCAGGGCCGCTTTTTACATGCGAAACAAATCCTTTACTACCGCATGACCCGCCTGGGGCATGAGGCCCATCCAGAGTTCAACCGGGCTCCAGTGCAAAAAAGGATATGGCACGCGTTACATTCACGACCACTGCTATCGCCATCGCAACTGGCAGAATTGGGAAAGTCCTGGCGGAGCGCCTTAGGCAAGCTCATCGATAACGGTTGGGTTGAAATCGTCAAAGTGCCTCCAACCTCTCCTTCGCAAGAACCGCACCTTAAATTTAACAGAGAGCAAACACAGGCAGTCGAATCAATCTCGGCGAGTTTAGGGTCGTATAAGTGTTTTGTTCTATTTGGGATCACCGGTAGTGGTAAGACCGAAGTCTATTTACAAGTAATAAGGCAGGTCATTGGGAGCGGCAAACAAGCCTTGGTGTTGGTTCCTGAGATTGGCCTCACCCCACAGCTGGTTAAACGTTTCGAGCAGCGCATAGGCAGCCGTCTTGCCGTTCTCCATTCGAGTCTTTCCACGACTGAGCGGCACCGTAGTTGGTCGGCGGCGCGCGACGGTACGGCGTCAATTGTGTTAGGAACGCGGTCAGCGGTGTTTACTCCACTGTTAAATCCCGGGTTGATTGTCATAGACGAGGAGCATGATCTTTCTTTTAAGCAGCAGGAAGGATTGCGCTACCATGCCCGTGACGTTGCTGTCCTCCGGGCAAAGCGGGAATCTATACCCATTGTTCTGGGCTCCGCCACCCCTTCTTTCGAATCTATGGCCAATGTTGCTCAGTCTCGCTATGACCTACTGCGATTGGGGGCAAGACCACTGGGGGCGCATTTACCCCGAATCGACTACGTTGACCTCAGAAGGATTCCTGTAGAGCAGGGAATGAGTCGAACCCTGATCGACGCTATAGCCAAAAGACTAAATACGAAGGAACAAAGTCTGATATTCATCAACCGCCGGGGCTATGCTCCGGTATTATTTTGCTCAGCATGTGGTTGGCAGGCGCAGTGCAAACGTTGTGACACAAAACTGATTTACCACCGAATAGACCGAAAGCTGCGTTGCCATCACTGTGGATTGGAAGACCCGTCTCCCGAACAATGTCCTGACTGTGCAGCCACTTCTGTCGTACCTTTAGGTGAAGGAACGCAACGCTTGGAGGACCGTCTTAGACAGCTCTTTCCTTCTGCCAACATAGTTCGAATCGACCGGGACAGTACACGACGCAAAGGAGAATTGGAACAGAGGCTGAGTCAAGCGACTGCGGGAACAGCCGACATCTTGGTCGGGACCCAGCTTCTGGCAAAAGGGCATCATTTCCCAATGGTCACATTAGTTGGAGTTGTCGATGCCGATCAGGGCCTCTACAGCGTAGATTTCCGCGCCACCGAATATTTATTCCAGCAAATCATGCAAGTGGCAGGACGTTCGGGACGTGCAACCAGTCCCGGTCAGGTCTTGGTACAGACAGTCCATCCGGATCATTTTCATTTCTCTCTTCTACAGAACCACGACTACACAAGATTTGTCGAGATAGCGCTAAAGGAGCGAGAGCGCGCACAACACCCACCATTTACCCATTTCGTGTTGTTACGCGCCGAGTCTACGAAAACAGGGGTAGGCCTACTGTTCTTGGAAGAAGCACGAAAACTGGCAATCGCTTCTAAGGACTGTAGACAAAAGGGTTTACAAATCATGGATCCAGTACCTTCACCGATGGAAAAGCGCGCCGGTCGCTATAGGGCACAGCTACTCATCAGCAGTCATAGCCGACCCCCTTTACACGCTTTGTTGGATGAACTGGTCCCTCGCCTGGAAAGTCATGACCTGGCCCGACGCGTACGATGGTCGATAGATGTTGATCCAATGGAGATGTACTAAAAGAGATACTAAAGCGCGCCCAACAACCACAAGGAACGTCGTTGAAAATGCATGCCGGAATCTTATTGCCAGTAGCGAGTAGCTGGTAGCTAGTCGCTAGCCAAGAACAAGCACCACGGAACACAATAGCTGAATGGAGTTTTTAAAAAGACACGAAAAGTTACTTGTGAACCTTTTATTGGTAACGTTGGTAGTGGTTTTCGCAATAGGGATATGGGCACCTATACTCACTTTGAAGAGGTTACTCGTAATACAGAATACCTTTTCCATATTATCTGGAATAGTGCAGTTGGCACGAGACGGACAGTACGGGCTGTTTTCCCTGTTGACTGTCTTTACCTTGGTTCTACCTTGCTTCAAGATTGCCGTGCTGTTTGCTGCTTGGAATAGCAAACCAAAACAATCCCGCATTCTAGGTTGGCTTTCAGCGCTCGGTAAGTGGTCGATGCTCGACGTTTTCGTAGTTGCTGTACTGATCGCAAGCGTTAAACTTGGTGCTTTGGCCACGATAGAAGTTCACTACGGACTTTACGTGTTTGCTGCAGCGGTCATATTGATGATATTTAACACGAATTTCGTGTACAAACGATTGAGTAGTGCTGCAAGCTAGCCTGTATAGTGCGTCGAGCTTTGGCAACATTGCTCGTTATTTCTATCCAGAAATGAGTAGAATCAGCGTCTTTTTTATCCGGTTGAAGGTCCGTTGAAGCAGCAATTACACAAATTATTTGAGAACGCAGTAGATGCGTTGAAAAGGGATGGTGTGGTTCCACCGCAACAGGATATTGAAATACGCTTCGATCACCCCCGAGACAAATCACACGGGGATCTGGCGACCAACCTTGCTCTAAGCCTGGCGAAGGCAGCCCGGCAAAACCCGCGAGAACTAGCCCAACGATTGATCGATGCGCTGCCTCCCTCGGAGCATATCGCCAAGGTAGAAATCGCAGGCCCGGGATTTATTAATATTTTTTTGAGCCCCTCCTCGCAGTTTGAGGTCTTGTCGAGGATTCATCGGCAAGGCTGTCGATACGGGTGCTGTGATGTCGGCCATGGGGAAAAAGTACTGATTGAGTTTGTGTCAGCTAATCCGACGGGCCCGCTGCATGTGGGGCACGGAAGGGGGGCGGCGTTTGGCGACACTTTGGCCAGAGTTATGCGTTTCGCCGGGTACGAAGTCGACACAGAGTACTATATCAATGATGCTGGCCGACAGATGGATATCCTCGCCCTGAGTGTTTGGCTCCGATATCTGGAGCTTTGCGGAGAAGAGTTCAGCTTCCCTAAAAACTGCTATCAGGGCGACTATATTTGGGACATTGCCGCGACTGTACATCGAGTGGATGGTGATAAGTACCGAATTTCCACGTCGAACTTTTTTTCGGCCGAGTACGCGCATGATTCCGAGAAAGCGTTGGACCAAATGACCAGCAAATTTCGATCCCAAGTCGGGTCGGACGGTTATCAACGTTTTCTGGACGCCGCTTTAGACATCCTGGTCGAAGACATTAGAAGTGATTTGAAAGGTTTCAGGGTAGAGTTTGATCGATGGTTTTCAGAGCGGAGCCTATATCAAAGCGGTATTATCGATCGCACCATTGCGAAACTAAAACAAACAGAATACTTATATGAGAAGGATGGCGCCCTATGGTTTCGTGCAACGGCTTTTGGTGACGAGAAGGACAGAGTAGTGGTTCGCGAAAACGGTACTCCAACGTACCTCGCCTCCGATATCGCATATCATCAAGATAAATTCGACCGGGGTTTCAACAAACTCATCGACGTGTGGGGTGCCGACCATCATGGTTATATTGACCGAGTCAAGGGCACGCTGGAAGCGCTGGGCAATAACCCGACTAATTTCATCGTTACCATAGTGCAGTTCGCAACACTGTATCGCGGGGGCCAGAAGGTTTCCATGTCAACGCGGGGCGGCGAATTCGTTACCCTAAGAGAACTGCGGCAGGAGGTGGGTACGGATGCAGCTCGATTCTTCTACGCCCAGCGTAAACCGGAACAGCATCTCGATTTCGATTTGGATCTGGCCAAATCACAATCAACAGAAAATCCGGTTTACTATGTGCAGTATGCGCACGCCAGAGTTTGTAGCGTCTTTAAACAGGCAAAGCAAAGGAATATTGACACCGCTGAGATATTTGAATCTGATTCCACTCTGCTACAAGAAGAACACGAAAGAAACTTGGCTAACGCATTGAACAAATTTCCTGAAATCGTTGCCACCGCTGCAACTAATCGTGAACCACATCACATTGTTTACTACCTACGCGACGTATCCAACCGCCTCCATACATACTATAACGCACACAACGTCCTCGGCACGGAAGCGGAATTACGCAACGCGCGGTTGAATCTGATGGACGCGACCCGACAAGTCATTGCCAACGGCTTAAATCTGATCGGCGTAAGCGCGCCAGAACAGATGTGATGGACAGATAATATGGCTCAAGCCAACCGACGACGAACCTCAAAAAAATCCAAACGAAAACGCCGGGGGGGTTCCTCCTGGGGGATGCTGATAATTGGATTGATATCGGGTTCGGTTTTAGCCGCGTTGATCTTGGGAGCACAAGAGGGGAATAAGTACGGATTCGGTAGCGGCCTTAAGACACTGTTCACACAGGGAACAAAGAAGCCAGAGAAAAACGTCGAACAACCGGCAGCCAAAACAGAACAAGTTCCCAAACCAAAACTCGATTTTTATACCGTGCTGCCCAAGATTGAACGTATCATTCCAGATCCAGTGTCTCCTGCTACTAGGGACGAAGACAAAGAAGAAGAGAAAGTTTGGTACGTCCTACAAGCAGCTTCCTATGAAAATTTCAACGATGCCGATCGACTAAAAGCTCAATTGACCATCAATGGCTTCGATGCGACTGTACAAAAAGTGGCGATCGAAGATAAGGGTGTCTACTTCCGGGTTCGTTTAGGTCCTTATTCGAGCAAACGCAAACTAAAAAATGTAAAACAGCAGTTGGAGGAAATGGGTATAAGGGGAGGGATTTCACTCAGGGTGACCGAACCCTAGCCCGAAGAAGTATCTATGTCTGAATCAAAAGCCATTTATATCTTTCCGGGACAAGGCTCACAGTATAAGGGTATTGGGAGTGACTTGTACGACCTGTTCGACACCGCGAAGAAGGTGTATGAGGAGGCCAGTGATATTCTATGTTATGACATCGCTAAGCTTTCGTTCGAGAATCCTGACGGACAGATAAATCTGACCCGATACACGCAGCCTGTTCTATTGACGCACCATGTTGCGTGTTTGCGTGTATACCAGGAGCTTGCTGCAGAGCCTTTACCCGCTTATGCGGCCGCCGGCCACAGTCTCGGGGAATACTCGGCGTTGGTACTCGCAGAGGCCTTGTCTTTTGGGTCTGCCTTGGACTTGGTAAGAGTCCGTGGTGAATTGATGGGTGAATATGGTGAGGGTGAAATGTCAGCACTCCCGGTCGACATAGACGCTGCAAAGGAGTGGTCTGATAGCCACTACTGCGCTATCGCAGGTATTAACCTTTCGACTCAAACCGTGGTAGCCGGAGCCGCCGCAGATCTCGATGTGTTAGAAGCCGAGTTTTTGAAAGACAATCCCCGTAAGCGTCCGGTCAGGCTCAAAACAGAGGGGGCTTTCCACACCTATTACATGGTCGAGGCGGCACGCAGGTTCCGCGATTCACTAGACGCAGTTGAAATTGAACAGCCTAAGATTAAAATCTTATCCAACTACGCGGGAACATATCACCAGCCGGACCCAGCAAAAATTAAAGCAAATCTGTTCTTTCAACTGTTTCATCCAGTAAACTGGACGGCGTGCCTGCATACCGCGATGGCGGACGGTGTCGATACGTTTATCGAATTTGGTGGCGGTATAGGTAAAGGCGAGACACCGGCTGAGATGCGTCCTAATCTTGAAAGCATGATCAAGAAAACAGCGCGCAGCTTAGAAAAAGAGATTCAGTATTTTCCTGCTATTAATGTTGAGACCATTAAGAAAGTTGCGAGCAACTAGTGTCGAGTTGCTAAAGCTGGGGACAGTATGCTTTTTAACCTTTGCGGGAGGCGCGCCTTCGCGCCGATCGAATCGCGGCGAGGACGTCGCTTCTATGTAGAAAGAAAACTCTCACCAAGACACCAAGCTCGCAAAGCTTTGATTGGTCTTTGTTAAAGATAGATATCTCTATTTCTTTTCTTGGCGGGCTTCGCGCCTTTGCGAGAGAAACGACGACTGGGTATAACCATTGGTTACCCGGTCTATCTTGCAAACGCGACGTATCTCCCACTAAATCTAGCTGCGATTGCCCCGTCGTCCAATCCAACTTGGACTTGAACGGTAATACTGGATCTGCGCTTTTCTGTGTAACGGTCAACGAAACGATCGAAATCGGCTTGGTCGGGTAGGTAACTTGACGCACGTATGGTTTGCATGACTGGCTGGGTGTACTCAATCTCGCCTCCGGCAATCATGATTCGGGGATCGAGCGCATGTTCTTGAAGCCGCAGGATGAGCAGACCCCACCCGGACAACGCGCACATCGAATATATGCTTCCACCGAATGCTACGCCGTGTATGTTGATGTTCGGTTTTAGGTCGGCTCGAAGTTCGAGCCGTTTTCCGTCGTAACCGTGCACCACCATGCCGATGCTGTCGGACAACGGAACCTCCTTATGCAGCAACTTTTCGAGTTTCCGACAACGTTGTTCTAAATCGATCACACTTGTTCAAGCTCTATCAAAGTGCCGCAGAAGTCCTTTGGATGTAAAAAAAGAACCGGTTTCCCATGTGCCCCAATCTGAGGTTCGCCACTGCCTAGAACCCTGGCGCCCTGGGCCAGCAACCGTTCCCGTTCCTTTATAATGTCTTCCACTTCATAGCACACATGATGCACCCCCCCGCTCGGGTTGCGCTCAAGGAAATTCTGCACCGGAGATCCGTCGCCCAATGGATGAAGCAGTTCGACTTTAATGTTGGGCAGTTCCACAAAAACCGTGGTAACACCATGCTCGGGCATATCCTTAGGTAGCGATACGCGCGCCCCCAATGTTTGTTCATAGATACGACTCGCCGCAGCAAGGTCAGGTACTACGATGGCGACATGATTCATTTTACCGATCATATATCCTCCACTCCCAAGAACTTAGCAACCAATTCATCCGCGGCTACGGTAGGCGGTATCTTTTGATTCACTACGTCTTGCTCCAAGCTGCTCAAATGAGACTTGATCTTATGATGTTCCTTCAGCTTGTTTATCAGCAATTCAGATATTTCGTCCCAGAACCAAGACTTTGCCTGTTGACCCCGCCGATGGTGTAAACGATCGTTTTTGTCCATCACATCGCGGTAGTTCTCGATCGTTTCCCACACCTCTTCGATGCCCCGATTTTCGATTGCTGAGCAGGTCTTTACCAGTACCGACCAGCCCTCTGTCCTTGGATGGAGAAATTGCAACGCATTCTGGTATTCAGCAGCAGTGTTCTGCGCGACTTTGGCCAAACTTCCATCCGACTTATTAATCAGTATGAGGTCGGCAAGCTCCATCACACCACGTTTTATACCCTGCAGATCGTCGCCACCGCCCGGCAGCAATAACAATATAAACATGTCAGTCATTTCCGATACTGCGACCTCCGACTGACCAACGCCTACCGTTTCGACCAAAATCAAATCAAATCCGGCGGCTTCACACAACAACAGGGTCTCACGAGTACGCTTGGTGACACCGCCCAACGTACCACCCGCTGCAGATGGGCGGATAAATGCCTCTTTCTGACGCCCCAAGCTCTCCATTCGGGTTTTATCCCCTAAGATCGATCCGCCAGAAATCGGAGAAGAAGGGTCCACTGTGAGCACGGCTAAACGAGCTCCCTGCCGAAGCGCGTAGTTGCCGAACACCTCTATAAATGTTGACTTACCCACCCCAGGGACACCCGAGATACCGACACGAAAGGCCGAACCGGTATACGGTGTAATCGACTTCAACAGATGAACAGCAGACAAGCGATGATCGGATCGCGACGATTCAACTAATGTAATTGCTTGTGCCAGAGCCCGTCGATCACCCTGGCGCAACTTCTGAACGAGTGCCTCCACGTCCGATTGATTCATCAAGGTC
>JASJAT010000081.1 GCA_030066885.1 Arenicellales bacterium
AAAACGCTTACCCGGTTCAACATCATTTATCTTTATCCAAACTCACATCGTTTTTTCTTTCAATGACCTGAACGACAGAAGTCGTATCGGATTCACCCAAACCTTCCTCCACCGCTCGATTGATTCCATCGGCAGCGAGCTTAGTAGCGGGTAAATCCATACCTAGCTCGTCGATAATCTCCATTGCAATCCGCATGTCTTTTTTATGCAGTTTGGCTTTAAAGCCAGGTACGAAGTCTCGGTTTAACATTCTCATGCCGTGTACTTCGAGCACTCGGCTAGCAGCGAACCCACCGAGCAAGGCTTCACGCACCTTGGCTGGATCGACCCCGCATTTCTTAGCCAACAGCAACGCTTCAGCCGCCGCGTTGACGTGTTGCGCCACCAGCATCTGATTACAGGTTTTAGCGACCTGCCCTGCCCCGATATTACCGACATGGACGATACTCTTGCCCATCACCTCAAATAACGGTTTCACCCTTGCAAATACTTCCGGTTTGCCCCCGACCATGATGGATAGGGTGCCGTCACGGGCGCCGATATCTCCCCCCGAAACCGGTGCATCAAGCATTTCAACACCCTTTTCGCGGAGTGCCGCGGCGATTTTTCGTGTGGCGGATGCAGAAATCGTAGACATATCCACTACGACACTACCGGCAGAAGCACCGTGGATAATACCTTTGGGCCCTAACAAAACGTCCTCTACATCAGGCGTATCGCTAACAATCGTAATAATAATATCGGTTTGTTCAGCGACCTCTTGGGGTGATGCACAGACAGTCGCGCCGGCCTCCACCAAAGGCTTTGTCCGCTCCGGTGTTCGGGAAAAGACCCACAGGGGGTAACCCGATTTTAGCAAGTTAAGGGCCATGGGCTGGCCCATTAGGCCAGGTCCGATCAATCCAACTTTTTCACTCATATCTTTCTCGCAGTTCTTGGTTTTTGTATTTCACATCCTCTAAGCTAGCCGACCACGATGTCAAGTGAAACCGATTTTTTAAAAGAACTTTTCCACGTAGCGATAGCAACGGCACACCCATCGAATTGTCTAGCGACTTATCTTCCCAAGGCACCTCGAGGTCAGACCGTAGTCGTCGGGGCCGGAAAGGCTGCCGCCTCTATGGCGCAGGTGGTGGAGCAGAATTGGCCCTGGAGCCTGTCCGGTCTGGTTGTAACGCGCTATGGTCATGCAGCTCAATGTAATCAGATTGAAGTTTGGGAAGCGGCTCACCCAGTGCCCGATGAGACAGGCGTACAAGCTGCAAAAAAAATGATTGATATGGTACGACCACTGAGTACCGACGACCTTGTATTGGTACTAATATCTGGTGGCGGTTCTGCTTTATTGACTCTACCCGCACAGGGGATTTCACTCGAGGACAAGCAAAAGATAAACAGTGCCTTGTTGAAATCAGGTGCGAATATCTATGAAATGAATTGTGTGCGAAAACACCTGTCCGCAATTAAAGGCGGACAGTTTGCTAGATACTGTGCGCCTGCCGCCGTCACCTGTCTGATGATTTCCGATGTGCCGGGTGATGACCCATCTACCATCGCTTCGGGGCCAACGGTGGGTGATGCAACCACTCGCAGACAGGCACTGGGCATATTGGAACAATACAACATCACCATCACTCCATCGATACGTGCACATCTGGAGTCAACCCATAGCGAAACACCGAAACCTGGCGACCCTATTTTTTCTCGTGTCTCAAATATCGTCATTGCAACTGCAAGTAACTCTCTCACCGCGGCGTCGAATCTTGCCCGGCAACGTGGCGTGGAAACCTTAGTTTTGGGCGATGACCTCCAAGGTGAAGCTAGAGAGCTAGGTAAAGCACACGCGAAACTGGTTATGCGTCAATCTCGCCCCGTGTTGCTTCTGTCGGGGGGAGAGACCACGGTAACGGTGTCTGGGACAGGGCGTGGCGGGCGCAACGTCGAGTATCTGCTGGCGCTGGCTATCGAACTAGATAGAACGGCCGACATCTACGCTCTAGCCGCCGACACGGATGGTATCGATGGCTCAGAAGTCAACGCTGGCGCGGTTTTCACGCCTACTACGCTGGCGCGGGCACGCGCTAAGAACCTCAACCCACAGGATTATCTGAGTAACAACGACGCTTACAGTTTCTTTGCAGAACTCGGGGATTTGCTGACTACGGGACCCACTCTGACCAACGTGAACGATTTTCGGGCAATATATGTTGCACGTTAGTTAAAAGTTTAAAGATTAAAGTTGAAAGTTTGAAGTACGTAGGACGACACCCTCGCCCGTTACGGTATTGATAACCCAGTTAAAAGTTTAGAGCCGAAAGTTTGGAGGCTCTTTTTTTATTTCTGTAATCTTTAATCTTTAAACTTTTAACTGGGTTATCAATTTACTGCTCGCAATAACGGCTTTTGTTGTTTGGACTTTGTGGGAGTTCCTGGTGCCGTTTGATCCATCAATGGCATTCGACCTATCTCTGCGGCTTCATTGATCCATCGCAGCAACGGTTGCCACTGTTCTATATCCCGAGCGACCATCATGGGATCCATTTCAAATATCCCAATGCCCTGTGCTGATGCGTGAATATAGTTTTGTGAATCCCTCAGGCTTGTTATAAATGGTAGTTTAAGGCTTTGTAAGAAACTCTTCAGTTGATCATAGATAACTGTGTTGGTTCGAGCTCTGTTGGCCACTACGGCAATTGGTTTTTGAGTTGTACGAATCCTGCCGTAGACAATCAGATCTCGAATGAAATCCGCTGCTGCGTGAATGTCTATGGGTGACGGCAAGACGGGAACGATAATGAGGTCTGAGCGTGCGATTAGGGATGTCAAATCTTTGCGCGTTACCGCTGCGGGCGGATCCATGATAATCCATTCATAGTCATCTGTACCCCGGTATTCCCACCCTGTTATTGAGTCAATCTTACGCCGCGACGAATCCCGTCTTTCTAACCAGCGTACGCCAGACATTTGCCGGTCGAAATCGCATAGCGCTGTGCGTCCCTTGAATGAAAAATAACTGGCAAGGTTCGAGGTCAATGTCGATTTGCCCACCCCACCTTTCGAGTTGATGACCAGAATGTGTTTTGCCCCCATAGGTGCACCTTTCCTCAGTAGCGTTATTTATTTGTCTCACACTGTGGCACGTTATCATTATTTTTTCAATGCGGGCGCGAAATGATTCTAAAAGTAGTAAGCCAATTCAAATTGAATGTAGTCGTCATTCCTCAGCGTAAAAAAAGGATCCAACCGGGGTACCGAAGAAAAAGTTCGTAGCTCTAAACTTCCAACCCATCGATCGCCGAAACGACGACTGGCCTCGATGTTGCAAAAACGACTTGAGCTGTCCAGATCAAAGATACAGCCCATGAGAGCTTCCGTACTTTGTGGATCGTTTAACGTGAACCGCAGTCCGGTGAACACGTCGTTCTCAAACGGTGAACGAGTCTCGACGGGTCTCTGGTCATACAAGTACTCGGCGACCAGACCGATGTCGGTTGCACTTTCAAACACTCCATAAAACGTATATTCAAACCCCCCTGTTGCCGCGAAAAAGCTTTCTCCCTGTCCGGACCGTCGAATGGCTTCCAACTTCCAAGCCCAGGAATTGAAAGTGAGTTGGGCGTCCAGCCCGGTTTGGTCGATCTGCTCGTATATGGGCACCAAAAAAGGCCGCCCCGGGACACTCGTGTCTAAAGCAAACCTGGGATCTCTGGTGGTGCCGTGAAAATGAGACAGGCCCAAATCCCAATTGCCGATGGCCTGTGACCAACGAACAGCTAAATCAATATGCTCCTCTTCGGCGTCTGACTCAAAAATAGCCGCATCAGCGTTGACTGGTGGATGTATACGAGGACGCCCCTCAGGACCGGGAAACGTGCGCTTGCGAAATCCCGGCAGTACAAAGAAGCTAAGCGTTCCCCAATCTCGGATCAACGAGAGATCGATCATTGGTTGCCCGAGTTTGTCCTCACCGTCGATGTTCTCAACTAAGTCAGTTTGGTTAATGATATCGACTAGGTGTCGTGACTCGGTTACGCCCCAAAATACGATCCCAGCTCCTACTCTGAGCTCCCAGTCTCTGCCAACGTGCAACCAGTTGAGTTCGCGGATGTCGAAATGCGTCCGTTCATCGTCGCGCTGATCCAGGCGTGCAAACGGAGTAAACGTAAAGGAGTCGAGACCATTGTTCCACTCGGTATAGAACTCAGGTCGAGTCGCGATGGAAAGATTAGTGTCGGACTGTATAGGATCTAGGGGCTCTTCAAAAAACCCCTGAAACTGTCCTGATATGAATCCGGAAATCCTCCAATCTACAGCGTGTGCCACAATAGCAAAAAGTAGCGTGGAAAAGACAATAAAGGCTTTTCCGACAACGCCACTCACTTTATGCGCTTTAATGTATTGCGGTCAAAGTCACGATCTGTGAACCCGTTACGGAACTCGTAGTCGCTCCAGGTTAGGGTTGTACTTTTACCGTTGAGGTGGTTTTGCATCTCCATTTTGTGCGCTCGCCAGTATTTTCCCAGATATTGCTTGTAGTCCGAAAGAACTAACGTCTTTAAAAGAGCGCCTTTACGATCGTAGTAGTCCACTTTCAGGGTGCGGTAGTGTTCTTTATCGATCCAGGCATGTTGCTTGGTATAACCGGAATGCTTGTACTGGGGAATGCGCTCGATGACGAAAGCATCCTGACCATCAAATACCTCGTCACGCAGCCATTTATAACTGTATTTTTTCACCTCTTGTGAACTGATGTCCTCATACGCGAATTCACTACCCACAAATGGTCCTGACTTGTTGGCAGAAGCGATCCTTTTGACTCGCTTCAACGCTGGTAAATACAACCATTGATCGTCCGGTTTGATGGCATGGGTGTAACTCAAAAACGCAGTGTTTTTTACGTCTGCCGGGTGGTCAAAGATAGTCAGTGACTTGTCGCCGTCCCCTTCAACCTCCAAAGTGCGGGTCCTGATCTGTCGTTCACTGGTCTCACCTTGTCGATTGCGTAGGATCATTCTCATCGAGGCTTTGCTGTCCTGCCACCCTAAATCACGTTTGTCTGCCTCCACCGCAATAGCCAATCCCTTCTCTTCCGGTGTCTCGGCAAGCGCCTCAAGCGGAAGCAGGTTCAGCAACGCTATTGCGAATAACAGTCTCTTCATCAAATTTCTCCTCGAGTTTTACCAACAAAGGGGGCAAAAACAGAAAATTCATGACCAGTTTAAGCCGACTAAAACTCGATCAGCTCCACCAGTTTCGGGTCATCGACAAAATAGTTCCTCGTACCTTGTATCTTTTCGATACGCTCATTTCGCCACTTTTCATGCTTGCTCGGCAGGTCTTGAAAATGCCACTTCTTCAGCAACTCACCGCTCTTACGAAATATCGTCAATCCGTATTCTTCCTTCATATAAAACATGGCGCGAGCGATCTCGCCCCGCGATGCAGGACGTGGTTCGACCACTCGTTTTCGCTCGTCGACTTCAAAATCGCAGTCAGCGAAAATCCTCTTTTCTCCCGACAACATGCCAAACCTAAAGCTGCTGCGTACATCGTTGATATCCTGTCTCGAGGGGTAAAGGTTATGCAGGTCGGCTTCTATGCGATTGAAACGCTCACTCTTGGCACGACATTGCTTACGTTTACCGCATTTCAATTCATTGGTTACCCACGACATGGGGAAGATATGTTCGATATTCAGTCCTCTCCTATACTTCGCACTAAAGGTTTGCCCGCAGTAAAGCGTTTTACCACCACGTGTGTACAGTTCGCCCCAAAATAGTGCCCGTGCTTGCTCATAGTCGGGTATGCGTTGTTGGTCAGCGGTAACGGAGATCCACAACACCATGAGTGTATAGAGGGATAACCCTCTAAGCATGGTCGAATTTGTTGACGATCTTATTTGAGTACTCACGCCTAATATATAGGCTTTCCGAACGCGACCCAAGCTGTGCGTGTAATAGATTCAACCTCTTTACTGCACTGGATTTTTGCTCCCCTTCATCGAGACCAGCTATCAACTGCTCTACTTCGCTGATTTCGTTCAAAACAGAGATCTCTTTTGGAAAGTAACCGGAATTTTTCAGCAACCGGTAAGCGACTCGGAGTTCCTCAGGCACTAAACCGACTTGCTCGATAGGGATACGCTCGCCCTCACCGGCGAGATCTTCAAATTGACCTGACCGCATTGCGTCAGCAATACGGGCTTCCGCGAGTTCATCAATCAACCACATAACCGAACCTCACGTCTTGCGTACTTGTGCGTAGATTTGACCTCTCTAAATCTTCTACCGCCTCGTAATCATATTCCATATAGAGTATCGTCAATTAACATATCTACGATTGCCTTCAAAGCATCTTGTTCTGACGCACCCTCCGCCAGTGCTTGTTCATACACTTTGATTTGCCGATGTGCGCTGGTACCGTTTTGAATGATATCTCTTGTGTGGTTGACTTCTTTCACACAATCAAGCGCTTCCGCGTCCTCAGCGATAAAATCAATAAACTCATCCATAAGTTCTGCATAAGGAACAATCTCGCCGAGACCAAAATCTATCAATCCCTCATCGATACCATAGCGCTGGGCGCGCCAACGGTTTTCCTTAACCAACATCATTAAATACCTTCGCCAGCGTTGATTCTTTTCACGCAATCGGTACAGCATGCGGAGCCAACAAAGATATAGCGCCGCGATAGTGACTCCATCATCCAGCCGGGTGCAAATATCGGCGATACGTATTTCCAACGTGGGGAATCGATGACTGGGCCGAATGTCCCACCAGATTTTAGTTGCATCTTCAATGACACCCGCATTCACCAGCACATTCACATGTCGCTCGTATTCTGAAAAACTTTCAAAATGCTCCGGCAGGCCTGTCCGCGGCATCTCATCCCATACTGCAATGCGATATGACTTCAGTCCTGTATTATGGCCCCGCCAAAACGGTGAAGACGTGCTCAATGCAAGCAGGTGAGGCAAGATATAGCTTACCTGGCCCATCAAGTCGATACGCAACTCGTCGTCTTCGACACCTACATGGACATGCATACCGCTTATTAAAAGTCGACGTACTACTCCCTGCAAATCATTGGCCAATTGGTTGTAACGGGCTTTAGGCGTGTGTTTAAGATCGTCGGATTCTGCAAAGGGATGGGTAGATGCCGCTACCAGCGCGAGTCCATGCTCCTCCGCTACCGATGCCACCGTACGTCGTAAGTGAGCCAACTCAGCACGGGCTTCAGCGACCGTATTGCAAACATCGGTCCCGACTTCAATCTGACACTGCAAAAATTCTGGAGAAACCCTGCCCTCTAACAACTTTTCACACTGCGGGAGCATGGACGACGGTGTCTCACTAATGAGGTTGCGTGATCCGCGATCAACCAGCATGTATTCTTCTTCTATACCGATAGTAAAACTGGGCTCTTTCATATTTTTCCCGCCATATCGCGTAAAAGAGTAAATTAGTATCGGAAGCGTCGGCTCTCGATGTCCAGCTTCGCTGGTGACCCCTGGGTAAAGGCTAGATTCAACCAAGCTCCTTGATCCAAACCGTTTCCCTGTTTGAGCATACCGTTACATTCATCGGCAAGATGCGACACCATCTTCTCCACCACTGCCGTGGCTTTTTCCTGTCCGCCGTTGATAGTGACCCTAGTCGCTACATCAAAACTTGCACCCGGCGGTACTAGCTGGAGTTCAACGTCGTTCGCGCTAAATGCATCTCCGCCGATAGACAACCCCGCATTATGCATCGCTACAACGACAAAGCCTTGGGCCCCAATGGCACGCAAATGAGTGCTATCACCCGCCACAATCAAACCGGATTCTTCACACAGCCCAAATCCGAACGGGGCTCTTTCTTCCGCACAGGCGACAAGTAGGCGGCCTAGCCGACCTCTCTGCAGGAAATTTTGATCAACGATCCCGCTCTCGAACAGACCCAGGCCTTGCTCCATAACCATGCCCCTTGATCCCGCGTCATCCGAAGAACCGAAACGAAGCGCTGCAAAACTGTCTCCGTCAGCGATCATGCGAGTACCAAACGCTGCGGCGGCGCCACCCACAGCGATCAAGTTGGTCTCGCTTTCAAACGCGTCAAACAAACTTTGCAGAACAGGTGTCACCTCACCTCGATAGGTCAGCGTTTGCGTCAAGCGGCGTTGATTACCTCCCGCTACTAACACCGACCCGAAGCGACTAATTGAGCGCAGAAACATCCTATCTACATTGCGGCGTTCGATATTCGTTTCGTTAATGAAGAGCTCCACCGCCTTCAAGTTCAAACCGCGTAACCAGTCAATATATTCCAAAGCGATCTGCCGAGGTCGAGCGGATGCAGTTGCTATCACCCCTACGGGCTCTACTAAGTAGGGTTTAAGCACTTTGACATGTTCACTGTGCCATTCCAACGGCGTGTTGCCTAACAAAACCAAGTGAGACTGCGGCGGTTGATCTAAATGGGATGCATTAATGGGGGTACGGACATGCTCTATAGCATGTTCAGCACTACGGCGAATATGCAAGTGGAAATCCAGCAGGGTGTAACGCATTTTGCCCTTTTCAATCGCATAGAGCGCGCGTGAATGCCGTGGTAACCGTTCGACTTCTACACACCATTCGATATCACTTTTGTCTGGCCACGAGCTTGCGCTGTCCTTTAGATAATACGCTGGATTCGATTTGGCCAGTCTCAACATCAAGTCGTGCAAGGTATAACTACCGAAAGCACAGCGTTTAAGCGGCGCTGGTCTCTGATAAGACGATTTGGTGACGCGGATCCGTTTCTTGGCTCCGTGTGGAATGGCTTTGTGATACTGCAGATCATAACCATCACCATCATCCAGAAAAGAGATGTTTATATTCTCGATGCTATGGGCTAAATCAACCTTAGCAGCCTTCCGATCCACCACGACAACGCCGGTCTCTCCACGCACCAATGCCTGCGTGCCGTCGACAAAAAGTGCCGTGTTTTCGTCGATTCCAAACCCATAGAGGTCCGTTGTTGAACACACGGCCACCACCAAGCGACCGATTCGACCTCGCGCTATAAAATGTTGGTCGACAATGCCCCACGGGAAAAACCCCAACCCTTGACCCAGTACCAGGCCAGCGGCGTCCCGATCATCCACCTGACCGAAGCTTAACGCCTCGCCGGACGTTCCCCCTAGTATCATGCGGGAAGACATGATGGCCGCCCCTGCGCTGGAACCTGCCACCAGCCCACCAGACTTGTACAACCTGCGAATGGCTTGTAATGCAGGTGTTTCCTGCCCCTGCGTTATCAGACAATCAATGATTCTGGCTTGGTCGCCCCCGGTAAAAAAAACGCTGCCATATGATTCAATCAACTGGACCACATCTTGGCTAAAAGGTGCACGCCAATCGCCCCAGTACAAAGGTACGAGTTCGGCCTGGATGCCGTTATCTCTAAAGCCGTCCACCGCCTCTACACCGACTTCTTGCGGCACGTCTGAAGCCACCGGAATGACTGCTATACGATGGTTACATAGCGACCGCATCCGTTCATAAATCGGCTCGTTGTCCGGTTCTAGACGGCCGCCGATAATAGCCAGGCGACCAAAGTGTTTTTGGGATAATTTCAAGCCAAGGTCTCTGCGGTACTGCTTGTGGAGTTCAACTAAAACCCTTTAGGATTAAACAAGGGAAGTTTAACAGTATCAGAAAAAACGGTGTTGATCGTGCACTAAGTGCCACTAACGTGAGGATGCGCAATGAAGATCCTGTCCACCACGGTATTTCGTGGGCCTAATATTTATGCACTGTTTCCAGTAATCCGCCACACCATAGACCTTGGTGAGCTGGAACAGTGGCCTACAGCCCGCCTGGGAGCCAAATTCGTTGACGATTTGCTAGAGCGATTGCCCGGCTTACAAGAACACGGATGTTCCTATGGAGTGCCCGGTGGATTCATCCGACGGATGCGTGAAGACGAAGGGACTTGGCTGGGGCACGTATTGGAGCACGTTGCACTGGAACTACAAAACATCGCTGGCGCGCGAGTGAGTTTCGGCAAGACTCGTTCCATAGACGAGCCTGGTCAATATGATATGGTGTATGAGTATGAAGGCGAACAAGTCGGGCTCGAGGCCGGACGACTCGCTATCGACTTGTTACATCATTTATTGCCTAAAGACCTCCAGCCAGAGGACGCCCCGGGCTCCGACTTTGATTTTGATAAACAACGCGACGACTTCATCCGTTACGCCCAAAGGCGAGCCCTTGGGCCGAGTACGGCTGCCTTGGTGAAAGCAGCCGAGGAGAGAAATATTCCCTGGTTGAGACTAAATAACCAAAGCTTGATCCAACTGGGACACGGGCGCCGGCAGAAGCGCATCCAGGCCACTATCACCGGAAACACCCCTCACGTCGCGGTAGAGCTCGCTTCCGACAAGGAAGATACCAATAAGCTGCTAGGCGATTTGGGCTTGCCCATACCACGCCAAATTCTGGTTTACCGATTAAGACGTGCACAACAAGCGGCAGAACGCATTGGCTATCCCGTAGTAGTCAAACCCCTTAATGGCAACCATGGCCGTGGCGTTACTATTGATATTCAAACACCGGAACAACTCGAAATTGCCTACGATAAGGCTCGTAACCATGGCGAAGGGATCGTGGTGGAGAGCTACGTTGCCGGATTCGACCATCGGCTGTTAGTGGTCAATGGCAGTCTCGTCGCCGCGGCCAAACGGGTGCCAGGTCACGTTAAAGGAGACGGAAAACATACTATCGAAGAGCTGGTCGAAAAGATCAACCAGGATCCCCGCCGGGGAGTCGGCCATGAGAAAGTACTTACGCGACTGGAGTTCGACCATCAGGCCGACCGCCTGCTTGAGTTCAAAGGATACAATAGGCGCAGTATCCCCCCAGAAGGAGAAGTCGTGTATTTGCGCTCGACTGCAAACCTGTCTACCGGGGGTACTGCAATCGATGTGACGGATATTATTCATCCCGACAATCGCGAAATGGCCGAGCGCGCTATCCGTGGAATTGGTCTGGATGTGGGTGGCGTTGACTTTATCACTACAGATATTTCGAAATCCTATCGCGAGATCGGAGGCGGTATTTGTGAAGTTAATGCTGCACCTGGCTTTCGCATGCACGTGGCGCCTAGTGAAGGACAGCCACGCGACGTAGCGGGCCCAGTGATCGACATGTTGTTCCCAAAGGAAATCAGCAGTCGTATACCGATCGCCGGCATCACCGGAACCAACGGCAAAACAACCACAGCGCGTATGTTGGCTCATATTCTGAAACTTGCTGGTAACACGGTTGGTCTGGCTTCCACAGACGGTGTCTATATAGATGGCCGATTGACGGTCGAGGGAGACATGACAGGGCCGCTGGCCGCCAAAATGGTTCTGAGCGACCCATCAGTGGATGCCGCCGTATTAGAGACCGCCCGGGGAGGTATGTTAAGAAGTGGTCTTGGTTATCGTCAGTCTAATGTTTCCGCCTGCCTCAATGTTGACGCCGACCATTTAGGTCTGCGTGGAATTGATACCTTAGATCAACTGGCGGAGGTCAAACGAGTGGTGATTGAGGTAGCAACGGATACTGCAATACTCAATGCCGATGATCCTTTGTGTCTAAAAATGGCCGACTACAGCAAGGCTGAGAAACTGTGTTACGTCACGATGAATCGGGCCCACACCCTTGTCCGTGAACACATCCAGGCAGGTGGCTTAGCGGTAGTTCTGGAGCAGGGAATCAACGGTCACATGATTACCCTCTACGATGAGAACGGGCATCACATTCCTCTGCTTTGGACTCATTTAATCCCAGCCACTCTCGAGGGTCGCGCTTTGCACAATGTCCAGAACGCGATGTTCGCCGCCGCCTTGGCGTATAACCTAGGTGTTGACTTGGATAATATCCGCCATGGTTTACGCACATTCGATACAACTTATTTCCAAGCACCCGGCCGGCTTAACGTTTATGACGAACTCCCATTTAAGGTCATTATGGATTACGCGCATAATCCGGCCGCCGTGAAAACTATTTGTGACGTCGTCGATCGTTTCCAAGTATCAGGCCGTAAAATTGTTGTGCTGTCCATGCCGGGTGATCGTCGCGATGAAGACATCCGTAGCGTTGCCGAAATCGCTGCCGGACACTTCGATCACTACATCTGCCGCAGAGACGACAATCCGCGAGGGCGAGGCGAAAAAGAAGTACCTGAGATGTTGGCCGAGGGACTGCGTGATGCAAATGTTGGTGAGCAACAAATCCAAGTTATTGTGGACGAGCAGGAAGCGAACATGACTGCACTTAAATTGGCGCGGACAGGTGACCTGGTATTGATCCTTGCCGATGCCGTCGCTCGATCATGGAAGCAGATCATTTATTTCAAACCGGGTGAAGAGGTTGTCCCCATTCAACCGAAAACCCCGAGAGTCGATGTTCCACCGGATATTATGGGTGAGTTTGAGCTTGACGATAGCATGGAGCTTATTCGTGACAGCCGTGGCGTACGGATCGCGCGTGACGTAGAGGACTAACGATGACGATGCGTTGCCTGGACTCGCGTCGTTTGACTGGGCCCAATTTGCTCTGGGACAAACCAGGGGCGGTATTGGATGTGCGTTTCGAAGATGGTGACCCAAGAGCAGGTATAGAGGCCTGGCGCACACAAGTAACACGCATGCTGCAGGCGGTTAATTGGGAGCGGGAACAAACTTGCGTGCGTCAATTTAAAGACGGCGCCAGTCTCGCCATCTCAGCTCCATTAGACGTGCTTTATACTGCGACCGATGTCAACGAGTGGGGATTTGCCGCGGCCTGTGATGTTTTGGCAGGTAAACCGCAGCCCGAGGTCGAAAAAGACGCACAACAACTGCACAAGAGCATTGCTGAAGAAAGCAACCCCGAGCTTATCGAATTGATCGACGCTGCATCCAAACGCGATATCCCCATACTTGTCGACACGGATAACGTATCCATTGGGCTGGGGCGATATAGCCGCACGTGGCCTCTGGATAAGCTCCCCCAATCCGACCAGGTACCTTGGAGCGACCTTGGTCATATCCCGGTTGCGTTAGTGACTGGAACCAACGGTAAGACCACATCTGTGCGTCTGGCAGCGGCCATCGCCGAATCGGCCGGCTATACAGTCGGTATGAGCTCGACTGACTGGATCGCCGCGGGTAGTGCAATACTGGACAGGGGTGACTACGCCGGCCCCACAGGGGCCCGTTCCGTACTGCGTGATCCTCGTGTCGACTTAGCAATACTGGAAACCGCACGAGGTGGTTTACTAAGAAGGGGACTTGCGGTTGCGTATGCCGATGTGGTTCTGATCTCCAATGTTGCGGCAGATCATCTTGGCGAATTTGGGGTTAACAATGTTGATGAACTTGCCGACGTCAAGTGGGTTGCAACCCGCGCCTTGGGTGCAAAGTCTACTTTGGTACTGAACGCAGATGATCCTCGATTAGTAGAAAGAGCGCAGGGGAGCGCATTCAATGTACTTTGGTTCAGCCCCAACCCGGATCAACTTGTGCTTACACAACACGTTGAAAACAACGGCACGGTCTGTACGGTGATCGATGGTCAAGTTACGTTAGTCCGCGAAGGGAAACTCCTTACGGTCTTACCTGTATCCGACATTCCAATAACTCTAAAGGGGAAGGCGATACATAATGTATACAATGTACTTGGTGTCACTGGTCTTGCCATCGAGCTGGGCCTCTCGCTTGATGCAATCGCCTCTGGTTTGCGCAGTATGCAACCTAACGATAACCCGGGCCGGAGTAACGTTTTTGAAATCAACGGCGCAGTCTTTATCGTAGATTTTGCCCACAATCCACATGGCATGGCGTCTTTCGTAGACATGTTGCGAACCATGCCGGCGCGACGGCGCACGTTGCTCATCGGACAGGCCGGGGACCGCAGTGATGAAGACATACGAGGGCTTGCCGCCACCGCCTGCAGAGTGGAATGGGACGATGTCGTTATCAAAGAAATGAGGCACTATGCCCGCGGTCGTGAGGGCCGGGAAGTGGCTGACATACTGCATAGTGAATTTCTGAATCAAGGCCTACGTGAAAAACAAATCAGGCATGAAGAACAAGAACTGGAAGCGGTGCAATCTTTGGTCGCACAAGCACAACAAGACGATCTAATTGTTCTGTTGATACACGAGCGTCGTAGTGACGTGCTCAACTACTTAAACGGGATGGCAACTTCAAACTAACAGAACAAAATGGCAAACAGTATTATTATTCATGGTGGTATCAAGGAATTTGAAAATCTTGAAGGCAAGGAAAGCGAATATCAAAAGGCCTTGCATAAGATTGCTAGAGATAGCTACGAGGTTTTGAACGAAAAGGGTGCCAGGGCGGGTGTCTTAGCAGCGGTCTCAGCTTTGGAAGACCTCGAACTGTTTAATGCAGGGACCGGGTCGCGGATCCAGGCTGATGGGGAAATCCGCATGAGTGCTTCAATCATGGATGGTAAGAAGAATATTTTCTCTGGCGTGATTAACATTCAGTATGTCAAAAACCCGATTCTAGTAGCCGAGCAGCTAGCTAGTGAAAAAAACTCTGTATTAGCGGGCGAGCCCGCAACGCGTTATGCACGCGCCCGTGGCTTTGAGAATCACAATCCTTTCACCCGACACCGTCTGCGCGAACACCAAGCTGCTAAGAGCGGCCGGGGTGGAACGGTTGGTGCGGTAGCGCTCGATAATGATGGTGCGATTTTTGCGGCTACCTCAACCGGGGGCACAGGAAATGAAATACCGGGTCGGGTGAGTGACTCTGCAACAGTAGCTGGCAATTACGCAAGTTTAAACATGGGTATTTCCTGCACAGGTGTGGGCGAGGACATCGTTAACCTCTGTGTTGCGGCGAGAATCTCCACGAGAAAACTTGAAGGCCTGTCCCTCGAGCACGCCATCAAGAAAACCGTCTCAGAAGGGATTGAGTTTGGTTATATGTTCGGACTGATTGCCTTGGATGAAAACGGAAACACCTTTGTCGACCAAACTCAGGGCAAGACGTTGTATGCAGCCGTAGATGCGCAGGGAATTCGAACCTTCACCTAGCTAAACTAGGGAATCCTGGTGAAGCGGGCCCCACCGTTTTTTGATAAGTCTGGAGGGTATGACTCAAAAAGTAGCTTGTAACTAGCGGCGAGTAGTTAGGGTGGCCGTCGTTAGTTGTTGTCACTAGCTACTAGATACAAGCCACTCGTCACTGGTTCAGCAGCCCTCTACGCTTGCGCAACTGCAGGTGTGTTGACACCGGCCACGCGATCGAATTCTTTTTGTGACTCAGCCGCTTTATCCGATATCCAATCATGAAATGCCTTGATATTGGGCTCGTCCTCTCGACCTTTTCGACACACAAAATAATAAGCCACGGTGGATTGACTGTATACGTCGAACAATTTTACTAACCGACCAGATGCTAAGTCGTCCTGAACGTGCGCACTGCGAGCCAGTGCGATTCCAAAATCATCAATCGCGGCTTGCACAGTCATGCTGGTGTCCGGGAATTGCGAACCCTTGGGTAGCGACTTGACCTCAACCCCTGCATCTTTGAACCAGTCCCGCCAACGGGGACATATGTCATGGCTTCGGCGATAGATCAAGGGGTATCGAAGCAAGTCGTTAGGAGTTTCCGGTGGCTTTACCCGTTTTAGGAATCGCGGACTACAAACTGGGAAGACATATTCCCTCAGAAGGAGCACTTGATACAAACCAGGCCAACCACCGTGGCCCAGGCGAATACCCACATCGACTTCCTCTACGCTGAAGTCAATTAAATCTTCAGTCGTTGATATCCACACGTTGACGTGTGGAGATACTTGTGAGAACTGGCCCAACCGAGGCACCAGCCATTTAAAGGCAAACGATTGCAGTAAACTGACTCGCAGTGATCCACGGTCTTCCCCGGACTTGAATTCTTCCAGTTTATGCGTCAACCGGTTCACAAAATCGCGCACGATTGGTGCCAGCGCCTGCCCCGCTTCGGTCAAAACCAAAGTTCGGCCCTGCCGTGCGAACAGTTTCAGGTCCCACAGCTCTTCGATGTGCCTGATCTGGTGACTTACTGCGCTCTGTGTAATGTGCAACTCATTCGCCGCGCGGGTATAGCTTAAATGGCGGGCCGCAGACTCAAATGCACGCAGCGCAGCAGTGGGGGGAAATCGAATCATACAGATTATTAAAACATGAATATTTACTCATGTATACGATGAAAATTTATCCTTTGATTTCAATCATCTGTATCTATATTATGTCGACCAGATTAATGGTGCACTGCATCATAAAGTGAGTCTGTAGTACATACATTGAGGAGATAAATCATGGCTTATAGCTTATTCGTAAAAATGGGAGCTGCCTATATCGGTGCCATCGCGATTCTAACCGCGGCGACAGTTTTGGCTTAATTTATTAACCGATTTTAGAAGCGCAAAAATGAACATAATAGACCGTATAAACCGTCGTCGCCGAATCAACCGCACTATTCAGGAGCTATCAAGCTTGCAAGACAATGTGCTTTCGGATATCGGTATAGAGCGCGGCAACATTACCGAATTGGCAGAGAAAATGGTCGACGCGAACGAAGCCGCTAAACGTCCACTCGAACGACATGAACCAGCAAAGCAACCTGGTTACCAGGTTCCCAGTGGAGCAACAGCATAGCAGATCAATTAGTCCTTTTTCTCCTCCGACAAAGGCCGTTTGGGATACCCAGCGGCCTTTTTTAATTCAGTTTTTATCGTTCATTAAGGTAAACAAGACTCTTCCACCATTGAAGCGGCCTTTACGTGCGTAATGACCACAATTCGAGGTTATTGAAGTAAAAGACTTCCTTCAACTTCTGTAAGTTTATTTAAAAGAAGGTAGGAGGTTGAGACACCTCCTACCGTTCTGATCACGGTGCGGAGGTGGGTCTAACTGGCGGGTGGCTGCCAACCACTCATACCCCCCATGCCAGACATACCGCCCATGCCGGACATGCCACCCATCCCGGGCAAAACATATCTTCCATACATGCCAGGCATTCCGTACATGCCGTACATGCCGGGCATTCCGTACATGCCAT
>JASJAT010000082.1 GCA_030066885.1 Arenicellales bacterium
TTATTTTGTTGCTAGGAAACGCAGCCGAACGTAGTCTGCACTCCACACGCCATTCTCGTCCTGCAGGAATGGCCGTACATGATCTTCCACTTCCTCTATAAATTCCTGCTGGGTATCAGGTTGCAGTACTTGCAGAAAGGGATGCGCGACAGTTTCGATCCAATCCTTAAGACCCGTGGGTAATGGGGTAAGCCGATCGATCAACTCGATATATTTGACTTGGAACCCGACCGACTCCAATTTTTGTTGGTACTCACTGGGGCTTGGGAAGTACCATGGATCTACAGTGTCCACCGCTATACCGCGCCCGGCTATGGCTTGACACAGCGCTTGATGCAGTTTGTTCACATTGCCAATACCACCCATTTCCCCCGCGAATCGACCCGGTTGCTTCAACGCCCGCCACACACCAGCTATAACCAGGTCCGGCTGCTGCATCCAGTGTAAAGCCGCGTTGCTGAAAACGGCATCGAACTCGTTGACAAAAGATAGTTTGTGACCGTCCACGACTCGAGCGTCTATGCCTTCCCGTTTGGCTGCGGCGACCATCTCCGGGCTCGCATCAACACCAACAACGGTGCACCCAAGCTGAATAAGCTTCTTGGTCAATGCCCCATCGCCGCAACCTAGATCTAATACTCTCTCTGTGGGTTGTGGTTGCAATAAATCAACTACCGGTTGTCCCAGTTCCGAGACGAATCGAGCGTTGCGGTTATAGCTCTGCGGATTCCAGTTCAAATTAGTTTAAAGATTAAAGTACAAAGTTTAGAGAAACGGAGATTATATCTTTAAACTTTTGACCTTAAATAATTTTGATGCGAGGGCGGGCAGCAAAAAAATCGCGCCCAACATATTCATGAGAAACATAAACGTTAGCAAGATTCCCATATCTGCTTGAAACTGCAACGGTGAGAAAATCCACGTCGCCACTCCCATGGCCAGCGCTCCGCCTGTGAAAATCACCCCAAACCCGGTCATCTCCAAAGTGGTGTTGTAAGCTTCGTCGATGCCGAGCCCTTGTTTCAGCAGACCCTGAAAGCGATTGAAAATATAGATGCCATAATCTACGCCGATACCCACCCCCAGCGCCACTACGGGCAACGTATTCACCTTAAGACCGATTTCCAGATAGCTCATCAGGGCATAAGCTAATAGGGACACCAGCGCAAGTGGGATAACGATGCACAATGTCCCAGCAATAGAACGAAAAGAAATCACACACAACACGATCACGGCTGAGAATACATAGAACAAGATAGGAAACTGGGCAGCCTTCACAGCTTCATTAGTTGCGGCCATTACACCCACGTTACTACCGGCTAATCTAAACTGTAAATCCTCCCTACCGTGTATCTGATTATAATTTTTCACCTGTTGTACGATAGTCCCGATCGTATGCGCCCTATGGTCCGTCGCAAACAGTATTACCGGCATGACACTACAGTCCTTATTGAGTAAGCCACTACTGGTATCGATCGGACTGGTGGCCTGCACCATTGCAAGCTGATTACGGGGCAATGTTTGCCACTTCAGGTTACCTTCATTCCACCCGGCGTTGATAACCTTAGCCACAGTCGCTAAAGTCAGCACGGACTGTACGCCAGGAACGTTGGCCATATGCCAGGCAAATTCATCGATTGAAGTCATAACTTTATAGTCAATGCAGCCCTCCCCCTTGGTCTCAACAAACACAGTCATTACGTCAACCCCAATCGTGAAGCTCTCGGTTATGGCGATACTGTCTAGGTTGTAGCGTGAGTCCGGGCGCAGCTCCGGGACACCTCGATGAAGGTCACCGATCTTTACATCTATCCCCCTACTGATTCCTACAGCGAGAAGTACAACGGCAACTCCTAAAACCACTGCCGAACCCGTAGGGGATGTCACCTTGGACAAAGCCCGCCAGAATCCGGACATGCGGCCTGCCCGCTTCTGCAACTTCTGCCGATATTGTCTTTCTCCTCTCAGAAAGGAAATTAGCACTGGTAGCAGCACCAAGTTGGTTAAGACGATAACTGCGACGCCAATACTGGCGGTAATCGCCATTTCGCGGATAATTCCGATGTCGATGAGTAGGATCGTTATGAAGCCGATTGTATCGCTGGCTAAAGCTACCGTACCGGGTAGCAACACTTTGCCAAATGCGGCTCTGCTGCCTTCCTCAAAATTTGCACCGCGATAGATCTCCGCTCGGATAGCACTGATAACTTGCATGGCGTGGCTGACACCGATAGCAAATACCAAGAATGGAACTAAAATCGACATCGGATCCAGGCCGAATCCCAAGACAGGCAAAAGGCCGAGCTGCCAAATCACTGCCAATAAAGAACAGAACAGAGCCAGTACCGTTACACTTAAGCTGCTTGTGTACAGAAAAAGCAGGGCTGCGGTGATTAAGAAAGCGACAATAAAGAATCCAATGACTCGACCTACACCATTAGCGATGTCACCAACGACTTTGGCAAATCCGATGATGTGAACGTCATACCTTGGGGAGCGTGACCCGGTTTCGAGTCGGCTTCTTATTTTTTGCTCTAGTTCATTTGCCACCTCAACATAATCTAAACGCTGGCCTGTATCCGGGTCGAATTCCAGGAGTTCAGCACTGATGATCGCTCCTGTGAAGTCGTTGGCCACCAAGCGTCCAACAATACCTGCCTTTAGAACATTCTCTCGAACGCGAGCTAACCCTTCGTCCGTGGGTTCAAAATCTGCTGGGACCACATTACCACCGACTACACCCTCGACGACCACTTCGGTAAAACGAACGTTAGGTGTAAACAAAGATTTAACCCTGCTGCGGTCCACACCGGGTAAAAAGAACACTTCATCGGTGGCTGTTTTAAGTACGCTAAAAAACTGTTCGTTGAAGATGTCACCATCCTTCGTCATTATGGCGACAAGGATGCGATTGGCTCCTCCAAACTCATCTCTATACTTTACAAACGTCTGCATGTATGGGTGTTTGAGAGGCAGGAGTTTGGTGAAGCCTGCATCTATACGAAGTTGGGTGGCGAACCACGCCATTATTAAAGTGACGACGACATACAACGCTATCACCGCTATGCGGTGACCGAAGATTAGATGTCCTGTTCGATCAGCTAGGCGCGTCAGCATATCGGCAGGAGCGGCTCCCTCGCCGCGATCGGGATACGCACAAGAATAGGATAGACACTAGCGAATCAACCGCTCTAAAGGTAAGCGCAATATCCCACCTGTTCCCAGTAGTAGAAGGTCACTGTTCTTCAGTTGGATGCTTGAAGATACACCCATACGTCGTTCCAGCTGGTTCAGCTTGAAGTCAACTTCATCTGGATTCGAAAACAGCATGGAACCCGAGTATCCTGAAACGAAGATACTACCGTCTTGGAGCACTAACGCATTGGTGAGCGTTGCCTGTGTACCGGTGTCTATACGCTGCCAACTCTCCCCGGTGTTGTTGGAGTAAAACAATCTGCCTTGCAATCCAAACGCGAAGAGCTCATTGTTTCCTATCGGCAAGGTGCCGAAAAAAGACCCTTCATAGGGTGACGGCAGTTGAAGCCAACTTTGACCTTGATCATCCGAACGATAAAGCGTGCCCGCCTCCGCCGCTATGTACCAACGATCTGTCTTCGAGATCGCAATGTGATTAAGGTGAAGATCACCCACGAAGGTATCCGCATATCCAGTTTGAACTTCGGTCTTGTTCAACTGGATGGGTTGGAACTCGCGTGCAGCCCATGTTGAACCACCATCGTTGCTGTCAAGATAGAGCCCGTAGCCACCGATCGCCGTGATGCTTTTCCGGCTGTGCATGTGAACATCGAGCAACGGCGTTTCCGCTTCTGGCGCATGGTACACCAGTTGCCATGACTCACCCCCGTCTTGGCTAAGCAAGATGACCGCATCATGGCCTACCACGACACCGTAGTCGGCATCGATGAAGTGAACTGCGGTTAGCGTGACACGGCTGGGCACGCTGATCTGGCGCCAACTTTGACCCTCGTCGACTGACTTGAGCACATGGCCACGCTCACCCACCACGACTACAGCTTCTCCAGCGGCGGCGCCGTCAAGCAGCAGTGACTTTGGGGCAAGGGGCGCGATTACTGACGATTGATTCGTCTGTGCTGCTGTTGACGATGCAAGGCAAAGCAGCAACACCGTAAGCACAGACAATAACCGCACCACTATCTAGGATCCTGAGGCCAGGCTGGCACACCGTACCATGGTGACTGCTGCCAGTGTTTTAAACTAGTGCTTGTTAGCGACGTCCGTCTCGACGTAATGCGCCGGGGGTAAAATCTCTTGCTGACAGTTCGACCGAGAAATCGTAACCGAATGCCTCTTCATTATTCATGCCGACTGTAAGATAGCGGCCAGACTGCAGATCATAGTGGACATCCACGGTCGTCCACAGGGTGGGCACTTCATAATAGTTCATTGCATGCCCCTCGGATACGCGCCACAACTGATCACGGTTGTCATATTGGTCCACCCCCAGGATCTGCCACGAGTCCTCATCGACATAGAAAGTCCGGCGCTTATATATATGTCGCATCCCTTCCTTCAAAACCGCTTCGACCACCCAGACTCGATGTAGCTCATAGCGTAGAACATCGGGATTCATATGCTGGGGTTGCAGTATATCCTTATAGGAAAGTTCATTACTATCCAGTTTGTAAGCGTTGTAGGGAACATACATTTCCTTCTTACCCACCAGTTTCCAGTTATATCGTTCGGGACTCCCGTTAAACATATCGAGTTGATCACTGGTTCTCAAACCGTCTGACGCCGTCCCAGGATTGTCGAAAGCAACGTTGGGGGCGCGACGCACACGCCGTTGACCGGGATTGTATATCCAAGACATGCGGTGCTGTTTGGCCTGATTCATCGTTTCGTGGGCCAAGAATATTTGGCCCACCAGTCGTGCCGGGGCCATGATTCGTTGTTTAAACAAGATGATGACGTTGTTCAAATCTGCTTCCACTGCGTCAGGCAAGTGATAGGGGGCAATAAACTCATCTTGCAACATAACCATGGTATAGGTTCCGTTGCGGGTGACCGGTGCCTGACCAATCATCCTGCGCCCACCCTCGCCGCGATAGCGAAGAATATGGTTCCAGATGACTTCAAGCCCGTTTTGCGGAATGGGAAATGGCACCGACTTGATCGCACCTTCAACACCGTTGCCGTTATCGACTAATTGTGCCGTTGTTGCGTTGTTTTTAGTCGCCTCATATACGTATTCAGGGTAGGACGCAGACCTTCGCGTGGGATACACGTTCATCCTAAACGTATCCCCGTATTGTTCAAGCAAGGCTTGATGGCCAGCGCTAAGTTTATCCGCATGTTCGTTCATATTGTTTTTGTCAATGGTGAACAGAATGGCGTCACTTGCGAAAGGATCGGGGTGTTGGCGGCCCGGTTGGAAACCCGACGGCGCTTGCCTGATACCTCCCTCCCAAGCTGGAATGGTCCCAGCGGCATTGCCTGCTCGCTCCGCTCCCATTGGGGTTAAGTCTTTACCCAGCCGTTGGGCCTCTTGTGCGGAGACTGCCCCGAAGGCTGGGGTGACGGCCAGTACCATCGCGAGCGCTGAACAGACACTGAATGCTTTACGTTTCCTCATAACACAGTCTCCAACGCTTATATCGCGTACTTGATGTTGAAGGAAATAAAATCTCGATCGTTCAACAAATTGTGGCGACCTGCACCAAAGAAATCGGTGTATCTCAACTCGGCCGTCCACTGATTGCGTAGATTCGCCATGAGAGCAAGGCTTAAGGCCTTGCGACCTTCACGGAAATTACCGCCAGGTCCGGGCGAGATCCCGGAAAAGTCATGTGAGAAGGCAAGGTTTGGGATAAGTGCCCAGGGGCCGATGGCGTTATTATAAGTAAGGCGCGCACGCAACCTGTAACCCCAGGATGTCGCATCAGCAAACGAATCCAGTGGTTCCGTAAACGGTTGTACACCCGCTGCAGTCAGAGCTGGGTTGCCGGAGGTGTTGGTACCCGGTGCTTCCAAACGAAGTGTATTCTTACTCGGCATATTGTGCACGTGGGTCACTCCGAGTTCGCCGATAAATGCCAGCTGATCAGCCCGCAGAACATTAGGAAATAGCTTGCTCACTGTAGCTTGCGCCTGGGTGACGTCCCTTTCGATAAATCCCGGTATCACAGTGTTAAACCCCACACCACCCGGACGCACTTGGTTGGCACCGGCCAACGCTGGAGATATCGGAGACAATGCCGCGAACAGCAACTCGGTGTCGTCCACCTGCAGCGGGGCATCGAGCTTATGTGAGATCTCGCCATTTATCGCCCACCCGGAGTTGCCAATCTCGCTGTTGAAGCTGAAACCCAACAGCTGGATATCTTCTGGATATTCTACGAAGTAGTTAGCGCTCCCGACGTAATCGCCTGCTGCCAAGCCTGCCGGGGTACCTGACCGCGCGCTGACGATCGGCAACCGGCTGTGATAATTCACGAAATAAAAGCCGAATTCGGTGTTAGCAAGCCGAGGAGAAAATATGCTGTAAGCCAGACCAAATTGGCCGCCATTCTCTGCTTCCTGGTCTGGTCCTCTAGGCACAACGACACCGACAGGGGTTGCACCAACGGCTGCTGCTCCAGCCGGACCGAAAGGAACAATGTCCGGTACAAAGCCGAAACCGAGCGTTACCCTGTTACCGCCGCGGGTGGCGAAATCATTCGTACTGAAGTAGGAGCCTGAGGGCTCGGGATCTGTTTCATCCCATTCGAACTCATAAAAACCTTCCAACGTTCCGGTCTCGCCAACACCAATGCTTCCCCAAAGCATACCGAGCGGCTCCAACGCGTTGCGCAATTCGGCGCCGGGCACGCGAAGTTGGGTGACGTCGATAGGATTAATACTGTTAATGCCATTTTGGATGAAAGTGCTTTCACCCCAGTTCATCACTTGCCGACCCAGGCGCAGCTGCGCCGGTTGGTTGCCCGCTCTAAATGAACCATACACATAAGCATCGAGAAGTCTGATATCGCTCCCAACCAGGTCTAACGCAGAATCAGCCAGATCGATCTTCTCTCGGTCCTTGTCCTCGTTTTCAAAATCATAAAAAGCCAGCCCCCGAATAAATCCACCTATCCCCGATTGGTGTTCTATCTCCAATTCACTGGTGAGCCTGACCATGTTGCTGAACAATCCTTTGCTGTAGTTCAAATTGCCATCGTCTCCATTCACGGAGAATGCTTGACCGGCTATGGAACCAGGTGGCGAACTGCCATTGGGTAAAGTGGTCGAGGCAGGCGCCAGGAGATTTGGATTTCGATCGTCAACCCGCCAAGCCAGTCCGTAAGAAATTGTATTGTCCCAGCTACCGGTGAAGGCGCCGGAGCTAAACTGGAATGCTTGTGCTGGCGTTATTACTGCCGCGCCGAGACCAATCACACATGCAATCCAAAGGTCGGAAAAACTCGATCGCAGAATACGGTGCTTATTCATGCGGTTCTCCATTTTTTAATTGGTGCGATAGTTATGATTCAAGATTATCTGCGGTTTGTTTGCCCCCAGATGAATGACCAGACAGTGTTGTAATGAAGGTCAGTATGCGCTTTCTAACCTTGGTCCCAAGGGTTAGTTTTGTCAAGTTTTTTGATTGTTTGTTCCAATATCTTTAACCACGCTGTCCATCATTTGTGTGGAAAATGCCATGGAGAGATGGCCCAAGCCGCGCATTGCATATTCTTTTGCACCGGCAAGGCGTGCACTATCTTGTGGTACAACAATATTGTCGTGGACACTGTTGTGCGTTGTTATCGGTACTGCCACCTTTTTTGCGTTCAGGCGGGCCAACCACTCACTATTCGGACGCATTTGACTAAGGTTACGGCCCCATAACAGGTACGCCGTTAAAGTACCTTGGTGGGGAGAGCCCATGGTGATGACTTTACGGACGTACTTATCACCGTATTTGGCTATGTATGCACGGCAGACAAGTCCACCCATACTTTGACCGACCAATATCAACTTCCTTTGCCCCACCAGCGCATGAACTTGTGCGACTCGCCTTGCCAGTTGTTCTGCGTAATCGTCGATGTCATTGATCATGGGGTCCAAGTTTATAGTGAAGAGGGAGCGAAACCCTCTGTTTCTAAAATAACGTTTAAACACCACCCAGAATCCCGCGTTACTAAGAAAACCATGTACGAATAAAATGGGTATGTCTGATCCCACATCGGATGGCGGGAGCTCATCGTGTTTGTTTAGCAAAGGCTCCCATGCGTGATATATGAAAAACAACTTGAGAAACGCGGCGATCTCACGCAGTACTAAATTCAACCACTCACCGATAGTGAGCGACGGTCCAGTTTGCTGAGAGCGAAAGCTCCAAGCTATGGCGAAACTCATAAGTGCCAGCCAAATGCGAAACAGAATAATCAGGACTATTGCTAACACTAAGCTGCTCCACAAACTAAAACCAACTAACAAAAACAAAAAACCGATGATCGCTATCTCGAGCGAGACGCCGGTAAGGATGTAGCGCGAAACCGAAGACCAACGGCGTTGATTGGGTTCGATCAGAGCTTCACCCGCTGAAGTTGGGCTTTCTTTTATCCAAGAACGCCGTGATTCCCTCTTTGAAGTCATCGCTGGTTGCGCAGTCAAAGAAACTCATTCGCTCATTTTCCAATTGGCCATCGAGGTTGCTGTCTAATGAGCTATTGATCAATCGCTTGGTATGCGCATAGGCCAGCCCTGGTCCATGTACTAATTTATCTAACAGAGCGTCACACTTCGACTCAAGCTCATGGTCGGCAGCGATCCAATTAATTAATCCGAATTTCATAGCCTGTGTGGAATCGAACCGGTCACCCAACAAAGCAAGCTCCATGGCCCGTTTCGTACCCATCGTCCTGGGTAAAGCATATGTTGCGCTGCCATCCGGTGACGCCCCGATCTTGCAGTAGGCTAATGTAAATTGAGTGCTTTCTCCCGCCATAACTAAGTCACATGCCATCATGAGACTCATCCCAAATCCCGCCACTGCTCCATGTACACGAGCAACCACGGGTTGCGGCATACTGCGCAGAGTTTTGGCTATACCATGAATATGGCCAAATATAGCCTCGAGATCGGAGGTGTCGCCTTGACTTAGCTGGGGCAAAGAGCGCTTGAAGTAAGACAAATCTCCACCAGCCATAAAAGCAGAACCCGCACCGGTCAATTGTACGCAACGCACATCCTTGTTTTTCGCTACTTCTGTTATGACACCATACAGTGACGCTGCCATGCTGGGGTCCAGCGCGTTCAAAACCTCCGGTCGGTTTAGTTGTATCTTCGCAATTTGATTCTCAACGTTACACAAAACTGAATCTGACATAATGAGCGCTCTTTTTCAGGGATTGGGATTCGTTTTTTGAGCTACGGGCTTAAAAGTCTCGTATCCCTTATACATCTTGGCTATCTCCTTTTCATAGTGCCGCTTAATTTTGGACCTTTTTATTTTTAGCGTCGGGGTGATTAAGTCATTGCTAACGGTCCATGGTTTTAGGGTGAATGTTGCCCGCCTAATCTTAGCGTAACCGGGAAATTCTGTAATTTGTCGCCGAACGCGCTCTAATAGAAACTCTTCAACAATATCAGTCGACAGCACGAGTTCGTCGTTTTCGGCAACATTTAAACTTTGTGCAACAGCCTTCCATTTGTTTTGGTTCAAAACGACAAGTGCGGTCAGGTATGGCATTTGTTCACCAATCACCATTGATTGTTCGAACAAAGCGTCCTCTTCGATGGCCATTTCCATATCAGCCGGCGGGACTTTTTCGCCATTAGCCAGTACCAAGATATCTTTGATTCTTCCGGTGATGCTGATGAATCCCTCGTCGATGCGCGCCTGGTCACCGGTATGCAGCCATCCATCTTCTAATGCTTCAGTCGTAGCTGCCTCATCGCGCCAGTATCCCAACATGATATTTGGGCCCTTTGCAAGCAGCTCGTCGTTATCACCGATTTTCACCAGTACGCCATGCAATGGCAGCCCAATCGTTGCGGGTCTATTCTGTTCCAGCGTATTGATACTGATACTCGGGCTGCTTTCAGTTAACCCATAACCGTGCAACAGGTTAATCCCGAGTGGGATAAAGAGCCTGGATACTGATAACGGCAATGGGGCACCGCCTACTACAGCTACTCGCAAGCGCCCACCAAACTGCAAGCGAACCTTACGTGCCACCAGGCGATCCAACAATGGCCATATCAAAAAACTTATTTTCCAATGACCTCTGCCCTGACGCCATTCAAAACGATCCCATCCCGTTTCAACGGTTACCTCAAACAGCCACTTTTGAAAAGTACTGGTGTGTTCCACCCTGGTCTTTAACTGACCGTAGCTGCGCTCGAATACCCGCGGTACGGTAATAAGACCAGTCGGTCTAACCTTGGACAGATCTTCAGATAGTTTCCGGATTGAGCGGGCAAAGGCAATTCGCGCACCGGCCATCATGGAGAGGTAGTATCCGACAGTACGTTCCAGCGTGTGCGACAATGGTAAAAAAGACAGCAGCACATCTTGTGGAGTTACCGCGACGCTTTTTAGGCCCGCATGGGCGTTCGCCAAAATATTCATGTGCGACAACATAACGCCCTTGGGCCGCCCCGTTGTACCGGATGTATAAACAATAGTGGCAAGATCACCCGGCTCAGTTAAATCTTGGGACAGCTCGCCTGCTGAATCCTCCAACCAGTCTCGCGCAACAACTATTCGTTCATCCTCTGTTTGACAACTTTCCAGCACAACAACCTTACGGAGATTCGGTGTTTCTCCTTCAGCAGTTTCTAGCTCCCGCCAGTCCGTCAACTTTTCGACCAACAGCAGCTTCACCATTGCGTGGTCGACCACGTAGTTGATGTTGTCGGGTCGATCAGCCACGTACAGAGGTACGACTACCAAGCCCAATCCAAGTGCGGCTTGATCGAATATCACCCAGTGACGACAATTTCTTAGCCTCAAAGCGACGTGGTCTCCCTTTTGGAGTCCAAGCTTACGCATCCCCGATTGATACGTGGCCACCTCTGTGGCCATCTGCTGCCAGGTATAGTCACGCCAGCACTTCTGAGTGAAATCATAGTCGGTATAGGCGACACGATCGCCACTGAGTGCTACTCGTTTTCTGAATAATTTGTCCAGCGTGGGCGCTTGCTCGATCGATATAACATCGAGGTCATCCCTTCCAGCCAACGCGTCTTTAGGGTAGACCGACGCTTCGCGCTCGGGCATTAGCGATTACGCAGCTTCCCCTGTAGATTCAGTTACGCCAGCATGCATTGGCTCGAAATCGTCTACAGCGATAACGTTCAAAGTTGCTTTGTAAGCTTGATTTAAAACTGCTGCGTCTTGTACTGTAATCACCTCGTCCTTGACCAAACCCTCTATCCATACTTCATAGTCGACACGCGGTGGTAATGCCTCCCCTTTGCTTTTTAAACGGCGGCGTATCGGGTCGGCTGCAAGCACCTTATGCAAAGCATCTTCCAGACATCCTAGAAGATCGCTTTCATCCTGTTTTAGATAAATACCTTCGGTCAACCGGTCACGACAGTCGGAGGGAGTCAACAGCAACTTGGCAACCTGCTGACCCAGGTGATCGCCGGGTCGCTTTTCGCGGCGGCCCAGTGGAAAGACAACACCGCGCAATAGTTTCCCAACCACATTAATGGGAAAATTTCGGAGAACACCGTCAAGTGCATCTTGTATGTTGTAAAGGCAATGCTGACAAGCCCATTCCACCAAAGGCAAGTCCGTTCGGGGTTGCCCGGTATCTTCATATCGTTTGAGCACCGCGGTGCCTAGATACAAATAGCCTAGTGCGTCAGCAAAACGGGCTGAAAGTTTTTCCTTTCGCTTCAGTTCGCCACCCAGCATGAGCAATGTAACGTCTCCCAAAAAGGCGAAAGCGGCGCTATATCGAGCAAAGTGACGATAATATTTTGTAGTAGCCGCGTCGCGGCCCGGTGGAACCGATGCCAAGTGTCCGAGCGATAGCCCCAAGACAAATGCACGCGCGGCGTTGATTGTGCTGTAACCCATGTGAGCCATTATCAAAGCATCGAACTCTCTCGAGCCAGTGTTTTCGTCACTGGCAGCATTGATTTCAGATAATAAGTAAGGGTGACAGCGCATAGCGCCTTGTCCAAAGATGATCATGCTGCGGGTCAAAATATTTGCCCCTTCCACAGTGATGGCAATCGGAATCTGTTGGTAACTTCGTGCCAAATAGTTGCGCGGTCCCATGCAAATTCCGCGACCGCCATGAATGTCCATGGCGTCGTTGACCACTTGCCGTGCGCTTTCCGTCAGTTGGTATTTGACAATCGCCGTTATAACGCTTGGCTTTTCACCTAACTTCAAACCGGACGTGGTAAGCAGGCGGGCAGCGTCCATCATATAGGTCAGCCCACCGATACGTGCAAGCGATTCTTCGATTCCCTCGAACTTACCAATCGCGATGCCAAACTGTTCCCGAATACGGGCATAAGCTCCGCTGGTCCGGGTCGCTACCTTGGCAGCAGCAACACTAGAAGCCGGTATAGAAATCCCCCGACCGGCTGCTAACGACTCCATCAGCATGCGCCAACCTTTGCCTACCCATTCACGGTCACCTATCACCCATTGCAACGGGATAAATATGTTCTCGCCGCTGTTCGGGCCGTTTTGAAAAGCCGAGTTAAGAGGGTAGTGACGACTACCTATGTTGACCCCAGGTGTGCCCGTTGGAATGAGGGCACAAGTAATTCCTAAATCTTCTTGCTCCCCCAAAAGGTGATCAGGGTCATAGGCCTTAAATGCCAAACCGAGTAACGTGGCCACCGGGCCGAGCGTGATATACCGCTTCTGCCAGTTAAGGCGCAGGCCTAATACGGTCTTTCCCTCAAAATCGCCTTCACATACCACTCCGTAGTCCGGTATGGCAGCGGCGTCGGAACCTGCGACGGGGTTGGTCAGCCCGAAACAGGGAATTTCTTCACCACGTGCCAGCCTGGGCAGGTAGTAGTCCTTTTGCTCATCCGTGCCATAGTGTAATAACAGCTCTGCCGGACCGAGGGAGTTGGGGACCATTACAGTAACCCCTGCAGTGGCACTACGCGAAGTTACTTTCAAGACGATGGCGGAATTAGCTTCTGGCGAGAACTCCAACCCACCATATTTCTTTGGAATGTTGATGCCCCAAAAACGCTCCCTAGCCATGAACTTCCACACCTCAGGGGGTAAATCATTCAATTCGTGCGTGATTTGCCAATCATCGAGCATCTCACACAGCCGCTCTACTGGACCGTCTATATAAGCCTGCTCTTCTTCGCTCAATCCGGGCGTTGGGACTTCAAACAACCTGCTCCAATCCGGATTGCCTCTGAACAACTCAGACTCCCACCATACCGTTCCCGCTTCTATTGCTTCACGCTCGGTATTTGAAATTGGCGGTAACGCTTTGCGCATGTACTTCAACATGGGGCTACTTAAATAGCGTTGTCGTAGATCCGGTAGATTCAGAAACACAAGAAATACACCTACCGGCCAAAGAACCCACGCCAAGATACCTGGGACCAAATCCAAGGCAGTCAACAAAATCAAAGCACCTAGATAGATCGCGGTTGCCGGGAGCAACTCGACTTTCCGTCTGGTCAGTACGAATAGACCTCCTATTACAACCAACAAACTTACAATCCAGGCCATGGTTTATCTCCCTTGGGCTGTGTGCGCTTACGATGCATTTATGTAGACAAGAAATCTCGCGTGGCCGTTCAATCAGAGGACACGCCTTGCTCCCTGTTCAGGACGTTCTATCGATCAAGTCAAAAGGATGATATTAGGCACAGGAAAAAGCGTCAAACAAACACTATGGTTCTAGGCGTGTCCTCAAGTCGGTAATGCCTGGATGATCTGGGTAGCGTTTTTCGAACTCTTCCAAAGCAAACTTCGCCTGTTCGATCTTATCGCGTCCAATAAGCTCAGATATATGCTCTATCCACTGCTGTGCAGTTTGGGGCACGACACCTCTTCCAAGCGGCTCTTCTGCGGACACTGGTGGAACTTGTTTATCAGCATCTTCGCGCATGATTACCGTAGCTTTTACTTTCGCCCGCAGCTCTTTTGTCGGCTGCTGGTCAGCAGGTTTGGGATCGGACGCGATATCCGTTACGGCTTGGTTAGGTGGCGCACTCATTGGGGCAAGCTCATCCTGCAGCCGCGCACGTTCTGCTTTTTGCGCACTTTCAGACCGTTTGCCGGTCATGGTCGACACGGCGTTCTCCTCCTCGACCATTTCAGGCGATTTCGGTTGGGCTGGCAATTGATATAGCGGATCCTCGGGTAGCAGACGAATTAAACCCACTACGAGTATGACAGAAGCAGCGGTCGCCAAGGGCACCGACCAACCGGAAAAAGGAGACACTAACCTTTTCCTTTCTTTTTTGACCGAATCGCGAGCACTTTTAATGATTGCTTTGTCTATGGCAACCGGTGGTTCCTCCTTCTGTATGGCATGGTAATAACTCGACAATTCGGCATCATCGTGGACATGATCTGTCTGGTTTTCATGTTGATTCATGCCATTAACTCCTGACGGAGCTTACTGACCGCGTATCGCAAACGGCTTTTCGCAGTTTCAACGGATACCCCCGTGGCTTCCGCAATCTCACTGGCTGTTAATCCGCATTCTTCCTTCAGCAACCAGGCTTCACGCTGGGCTTCGGGTAACTTATTCAGACCACTTAATATTTGATTCACCATCTGCCCACGCGCCACTGAGTGCATGGGTCCTTGCTTAGGATTATCGAGCTGTTGTTCGATAGCGGGGTTGGCGTGGGAAACGGGAACACTTCGATTTTTCCACCGGTAGTAGTCGATCAACTTATTGTGGGCAATATGAAACAAATAGGTCTTAAACTTAGCCTTTGGCCGATAGTTGTGTTTGTGCCTGATCAACTGCATCCACACGTCTTGATAAATCTCATCCACGCTATCGGTGTGACCTATTTGGCGCAACAGGTACCGATAGAGTGATCCTTTGTGTCGCTTGTACAAACGTTCGAAGGCGCCGGCGTTGCCGGCGCCATAGCTCTGCATCAGTTCTTCGTCGGTTTCTCCCATGCTCACTAAGAGCATATATATTCAATCGAGTTTAATGAGACAAGATTTAACCTAACCTGGTTGATTGGGTTGCAGGGTTTGTGCCAACCCGACTATACGTACAAACTCGTTTCTGTAGCCATAGGTATCTTCACCTCGGGCTGCACGCGCCAGTTGCACAACATCAGTGTAGTCAAAATCACCAACATATTTGCCACCGCGAAGTATCTGTCCAAATGCAGCGACTGCCGCAGCAAAACGGTAACCATTCGATGCTCGTCCAATCTCGTGCTTAACATCACGGTGGGCAATCTTTCGCGTAATCAACTTACTGTTGCTTTCCAGCGGTTGCTTGTAACGTAGCTTCAAGAATGCCAATTCATCCTGTTTAGTTGCATTCGCTGCATTCCCGCTATCTCCATAGCGCAGCGGATCCAACCAGCGATGGGAACTTTGCACAAGGCTCAGCTCATACAGGGCGGTTATCGTGTGGCCCGCCCCGATATCACCCGCATCTACTTTGTCGTTGTTAAAGTCTTCGCGATTCAATATGCGATTCTCGTAACCGATAAGTCGATATTCGGCAACAACGTTCGGATTGAATTCGATTTGAATCTTTACATCCTTCGCGATGGTATGCAGGGTTGCGCTCATTTCTTCTACCAACACTTTTTGTGCCTCGTTGAGTGTATCGATGTATGCGTAATTGCCATTCCCGACATCGGCCAGCTGCTCCATCAAGTGATCATTGTAGTTTCCAGTTCCAAACCCCAAGGTAGTTAGGGTTACGCCGGATTCCCTTTCGCTTTCAACGAGATTTTTCAAAGCCTCGAAATCAACAGTGCCGACGTTGAAATCACCATCTGTGGCAAGTATTACCCGGTTGATCCCATTCTTCACAAAATGTTGGCGAGCGAGCGAATAGGCCAGCCGTATACCCGCACCCCCGTTGGTCGAGCCCCCTGCCGAGAGTCGATCGATCGCATGATGTATTTTTGCTGTCTGGTCGCCACCAACAGGTTCGAGCACAACACCCGAGGCCCCGGCATAGACAACAATCGACACCCGATCTTGTACACGTAGTTGTCGAGCCAACAGTTTCATAGCGTTTTTTAGCAATTCGAGTTTGTTTACTGCTCGCATCGAGCCCGACACGTCGATAAGAAAAACCAGATTTGAAGTGGGTATTTGTTGCCGGTTCACTTCGTATCCTTTTATTCCAATCTGCAGCAAGACGGTATGTGGGTTCCATGGAGTCGGCGCCAGTTCCGTGTGTACTTTAAACGGTGTACTAGGATCAGAGGGCGCGACGTATTGATAGTCGAAATAGTTAATCAACTCTTCAACACGCACCGCATCTCGTCTGGGCAGCTCTCCACTGGCAAGAATACGTCGTACGTTAGCGTAGGATCCTGTATCCACATCTATGCTGAAAGTGGAAACGGGGTTTTCCGTAACTACCTTGACGGGATTGTCTTCAAAATGTGCATAGTTCTCCCGATCTAACGCTTCGCTGGGTAGCCTGACCTGATCCAATGTCAGTGCTGCCGGTGCGTTCGACTGCACAATCAACCGTTTTGCAGCAACCGCTTCTTCATACAACCGACCCCGCGAATCCGGCTTGGATTTGCTGATTTCTATCTCTTTCTTAAAGAGCGATTGTGCGTCCTCCCTGCTTTTCTGTTCATCCCGCGGTGTTTGTGGCACCGTTCCCGTTTGCGACGGGGGTTTAGCTACCTGACTTTGGCCCTGAACCTGTGGTTCTGAGGGCATCGCGATATCCGTATTCGGTCGTGGCGTGCAGCCGACGACAACAATCGTCACCGCCATAAGAATGGCTGTGGATAAAGATTTTAAATGTGACATAACCGTACTCTTTACTGTTGACGGTTATATAAACGACGGAGCCCTAAAAAAGGGTTAAAAGGGGACAGTATATTTTTTACTTGAAGAATACTGGAGGAGCGGGGTTACAAGGGGACAGTATACTTTTTAGCTTGATCAAGGGCTGTAGGAGCAGTGCTTTCGCCACGATTCAATCGCGTACCCCGAGAATTTAAATGTTGAGTTAAAAAGTATACTGTCCCCGGTTTTAGGTCTTGTCACGCTTAAACGCATGTTCTTGCACGCTCTTCGCAGTTTGATTGAACAGAATACTGCGTTCTTCCTCGGATGGTGGTCCGGACCGTCTCAGATCCTTAAGCAAGTCTACTCCGGCTTGAACCGCCGGGCGTTGTTTTACAGCGTCGCGCCAACGGGCGACGTTGGGAAATTCAGTCAATGGTTGACCCATCCTGTGGGCGCCCAAGACCCATGGCCAACAGGCCATATCAACGATCGAATATTCATCGAGAATAAATTCGCGACTATTCAGTCTCCTGTCCAACACACCCAAGCAGCGGTTGTATTCGTTTGAATAACGCGTTTTTGCGTAGGGCGCTTCATCGGG
>JASJAT010000083.1 GCA_030066885.1 Arenicellales bacterium
GCTGAGTAGTAATTCCATTGAGGTTTATGAAAGCTTTGTTACCTTCTCGCCAAAACAAGATCCCAATTTAGTATTGGCTTTTTCACCGGGGGGTGAACCGGCTGAGGGCGATGAGACGAAATTTTGGTCGTCAATTGGTGACGGCTGGTACGTCCTGGTTGATCCATCATCCAGTGCCCAATGAGCAGAATCACTCTCCTCAGTATGTTCGCTACCTGATGTTACGCAAGCGATCATTCTCATCGGTTATCGACTGATTAAAAATACATTGGGTTCCGGGTCTAGCCTTGAGGGACTGGACTGGTAATATGCAAATTTGGCACAACGAATAACAGAGTTTATATGCAATACGTAATTGCGCCTTCTATTCTGTCTGCGGACTTTGCTCGTTTGGGGGAAGAGGTTGATACAGTACTCGCCGCAGGCGCAGATATGGTCCATTTCGATGTAATGGATAACCACTATGTACCAAACCTGACATTCGGGCCATTGGTGTGCAAAGCGCTACGTGACTATGGGGTGGAAGCGCCGATAGATGTCCATCTGATGGTTAATCCGGTGGATAGTTTGATTTCTGACTTCGCTAAAGCGGGCGCTACCTATATCACCTTCCACCCAGAGGCGAGTGATCACATAGACCGTTCCCTGGAACTGGTAAAGGAAAATGGATGTAAATGCGGCTTAGTGTTGAATCCGACCACCTCGCTCGACTATTTGGAGTGGACAATAGACAAGTTGGACATGGTACTGCTCATGTCAGTCAACCCAGGTTTTGGCGGGCAAAAATTCATACCTTATGTATTAGATAAGTTAAGGCAAGTGAGAAAAACTATTGATCAAAGCGCTCGTGAAATCCGCCTGGAAATCGATGGCGGAGTAAACGTCAATAATATCCGGCAGATCGCCAGCGCCGGAGCCGACACTTTCGTGGCCGGGTCGGCTATATTTGGTACCCAGGACTACAAACAAACAATCGATAGTCTACGCATGGAGCTTGCTCAAGCCGTTTCCGATAAAAATGCCTCTTGAAGGTGTGCGCCAAACGGTCTAAGCGCCTTGGCGCTGAGACGTACGAGGTACAGGGGGAAAACTCCGTGTAAGGTAGGGTTATATTTAAAAAAACGGGCTTGACGAAAGCTCATACCAACGCAATCATAGACTCATTCAAACGGTTACCCAATCTGATCAAATATCAATGCTAATCATCACTAGGAGCAAGACTTGTTACAGCGGGGCTTGGCGATGGCGACGCCCAACCTAGCCTATACCTGTACCTGAATATTTGTCTTTACCTGGTGATGAACCATGCCTATACAAAAACAAGATCTTTCTAACTACGCAGCCCAGGGATATAACCGCGTTCCGATAATGCGCGAAGTGCTGGCCGATCTGGATACGCCGGTCAGCACCTACCTGAAACTCGCTTCAGGTCCGTTCTCTTACCTCCTTGAATCCGTTGAGGGTGGTGAGAAATGGGGGCGTTATTCAATCATTGGTCTGCCTTGCAGCACCGTGTTCTCAGTCACCGGGCAGGAAGTGCGGATTTTTCAAAACGGGGAGGGCATAGAACATAGGAACGTGGACGACCCGTTGACCGAGGTGCGTCAGTTCTACAATCGTTACCGGTCGCCGCAGATATCGGGGATGCCCAGATTTACGGGGGGTCTGGTCGGCTATTTTGGATACGACACGGTACGCTACATAGAGACGCGTTTAGGCCCCGCAAAAAAACACGACCCTTTGCAAACCCCAGATATACTGCTAATGGTGTCGGAGGAAGTCGTCGTTTTCGATAATCTCGCCGGTCGCTTGTACATCATTTGTCACGTCGACCCAAAACAAGATAATGCCTGGGAAAAGGGTACCGCACGCCTCGATGAATTAGCTGAACGCTTGCGGCAAACGCCCGTTGTTTCGGAGTTTTCTAACGGTGAAAGCTCGATCGTTAGTGAAGATGATTTCTCTTCTGGGTTCTCCCGGCAGGATTTTGAATCAGCGGTGGAGCGTTCAAGGCGATACATTTATGACGGAGACATAATGCAGGTCGTTTTGTCGCAACGACTGTCGATTCCCTATTCGGCGAAAGCATCTGAATTGTATCGTGCGTTACGCACAGTGAATCCATCACCTTATATGTACTTTCTTGATATGGATGAGTTCCAGATCGTTGGCTCGTCGCCGGAGATTCTTGTTCGGCTCGAGGATGAAACGGTGACGGTGCGCCCTATTGCCGGTACTCGTCGGCGCGGTGTGGACCGGGACGATGACCTGCGCTTGGAGCGAGAATTAATGGCAGATCCAAAAGAACTCGCTGAACATTTGATGTTGGTAGACCTGGGGCGTAACGATGTTGGCCGGGTTGCGAACATCGGCAGCGTAAAGCTAACGGAAAGGATGATCGTGGAAAGGTATTCCCACGTCATGCACATCGTCTCCAACGTCGAGGGTAAGCTGACTGATGACTTGGATGCCATCGATGTATTGCGAGCGACATTTCCTGCGGGAACTGTTTCCGGTGCACCCAAGGTACGAGCTATGGAAATAATCGACGAACTCGAACCGGATAAACGCGGTGTCTATGCTGGCGCGGTAGGTTACATCGGCTGGAACGGTAACATGGATACAGCGATCTCGATACGCACGGCAGTGATAAAAAACAACACTCTACATATTCAAGCCGGTGCCGGCATCGTGGCTGATTCGATCCCGAGCCACGAATGGATGGAAACCATGAACAAGGGCAGGGCTGTTTTTCGCGCCGTCGCCATGGCCAGTGCCGGTTTAGACAAAGGATTGGCAGTCGTCAAGTAAACGCTATGCGCGAATTCTGTAGAAAGATCGTTACCAACCCATGGTTTGATAGAACCATCATCGTATTGATTCTTCTGAATGCAGTGGTGTTGGGCTTGGAAACGTCACCGGAACTTGTGTCTCGCTATGGAGACACGATGATCTTGATCAATCAACTGGTGCTGGCTGTATTCGTGTTGGAAGCGGTCATGAAAATCACTGCCGTAGCGCCCAGGTTTGGCTTGTATTTCGGTGATGGCTGGAATCTTTTTGATTTCACCATCGTAGTACTGTCCCTGATACCGGCAACAGGGGAGTTTGCCATGATCGCACGGTTGGCGAGGTTGATGCGCGTGATGCGTTTGGTTTCAGCTCTGCCAGAGTTGCGCCTCATTGTTGCTACGCTGATTCGGTCGATTCCGGGTTTTGCCAACGTTATCTTACTGTTGTCGATTATCTTCTACATTTACGCCGTGGCGGGTTACCACATATTTCACGAGCACGATCCGGTCCACTGGCGTAACTTGGGTATTTCGTTGTTGACGCTTTTTCGCGTCCTCACGCTGGAAGACTGGACTGACGTGATGTACACCGCGATGCAACTTAATCCCTACAGTTGGCTGTTCTTTGTAAGCTTTGTTGTTGTAGCCACCTTCGTTGTAATAAATCTGTTTATTGCGGTTGTCATCAACAACTTGGAAGCCGCCAAACAAGAGCGGCTAATCCGCCAAGGCGAAACTACCCTCGATAGTGCCCAGCGAGAACTTAGAGCAACCCAAGAATCGCTCAGTAAACTGGCAAGTCAACTTGATCGACTGCAACAGAAGGAATACTAGAAGCAAACGGCGAGTAAACTAGTGAGCAGTTGCTAGGATCTAGCAAGTTAAAAGAATGAAAGTTGAAAGTTTAAAGAACCTATGCAACAAGGTAGTTTAGATTTTGATATTACTTTGTACTTTTTACTTTAAACTTTTTACTTCTTACAAACGGCTTGCAGCCTTGCTAGAGGTTCCGGTTTATCCAAGACTTCAAGCACACCCCAATTACGACTATTACAGTGCGCTTCAAGCTGCATGTTCAAAGGCGCCCAGTGAAAATGGACTCGTTGTCCGGGCATAACGTCGGCGACCAAGATTTCCGCTATCGGTCTACCCACTATCAGATCCGCATGAGCTAAGCCCTGACCGGAGATAAAGGTGTGCAATCCGCCATCGTCTAGTTCGCTTTTTATGTGGTTGTGGCCAGCTAGCAAGCTGTTAACACCTCGGTTAAGCAATTGTTTTCGCAACCAGTCTGCTTCCCCAGGCCCATTTATTGTGTTTAAAGGTCTGTGTGTGAAAACCACAAAGTCCTGGACGGCGGGATCGGGTTCCCCAATGGGGAATTGCTGCAGTAAGCGTAAGCGGGCACCTCGGTCAGGCGGCCAGAAATCCGTCGCGGTGTCCAGGTTTAGAAACTGAATCCCACCCAGCCGAAAACTGCTGTTGCGCGGGCCAATCAGCTGGGTAAAGTGTTCGTACAATGGTTGCCAGCCTTCGCGGAAGTCGTGGTTACCGATAGCAACAAAACTGGGGATGGAGGCCTTATTAAACGCCTCCGCCGCACGGTGGAGATCGCCCTTGTCATAGTTGAGATCACCAAGATGTACAATGAAGTCAGCACCGAGTTCCACTGAACGGGTTAGAACCCAATCCAGCTCGGTACCGCCACCAGTGTCACCGATTACGGTGAAGCGATAGGCGTCTTGTTTGGGGAATCTCCAATTCAATTGCCACGATCCGTCCGTTTTGGATTCTGCTTCGACGATTCTTGTGAGATTGTTACGCTCTTCGCTCAACCCAGGTGGGGTGTCAATAGCAAGGGTTGCGTCGGGGTGTATATTCTCAAGCAGTAGACGCCAGCGACGCCCGCTGCTTACCCTTATATCCAGGCTCGGTTCAGGCACGTAGGCGCGAAACTTTATCGAACCATCGTCGGTCGTGCCTTGATACACCGCACCATTTGCATACACCTCAATGCCTTCTTGCTGAGTTGCAGTGGGAGAGACACCCGGTGTAAGTGCCAGTATCGGATAGCGCACACCCTTTATGTAGGCGTAACCAACTGCACCACCGAGTACGCCGAGCCCGGCGAGGGTCAGTAACTTACGCCGGCTAGCCTGCATGTTGCATCAGGGCCGGGATAGGCCGACCAAAAGGACAACCTGTACCCATCGAAAGATCCATTAACATCACATAAATGTCATTCTGCTGAGATAGTGGTGCCACTAAAAGCGTTTGATAGACAAAGCGAAGCAATCCGGTGACTTGCGCTTTTTAAGATTGGGACAAACCTGGTTCATGTCATACGCAACACACGAGCGCCTCGGTGCAATATGCGGATTAAACATACTCTTGGCGATGATGGGTTCTGACGGTGGACAATGAATAATTTGATTGAACATCTGTCGGATAATATTGCTGCGATGGAGCCGGCTAACACGTTAAGAAATAGAGTTATGGCTGGACGGACAACAAAAGACTACATGCTAGTATGGGGACAATCTATCAAAATGCAAACTTTTCAATAAGATACTTACCCGACTGACCTTAGATGTCGAATAATATCGCTTTAATTTTACCAAAGTTGAGTCGTTTTGATTTTGATAACCCAACTTCCATCGATAGTGTGGTCCGACAGCTCGTTGAAAACAGCGCTTTCAAAGACCGTCATATTGTTTTCAGGCCACCTACGAAAAATCCCATTACCTCAGTCGTCACCAGAGAGTTTACCCATGACACTCCTCTCTGGAAACGTCGTCTAAAAAAGGCGATTTCGTCGGTTTCTCCAGCCTGTATCGAGGTACACCAAAGCATCTACCTGGCGCACTTCATGGCCAGGAATTTTCGCAATGTACCCACCATATTGTTTCGTCACAACGTGATAGACCGATCAGGCAGTGCGCTCCGAAAGTGGAAGTATTTTAAGAAACTGGAAAACATTTCCGGCTTTGTCTTCGTCAGCGAGTTTTCAGCCAACCACTTCAGGTCAAACTGGCCGGAATTCGAGGCTCGGGTACACGTGGTGCCCAACATTGTCCCGGCAAAAGCCTGGTTCAATCCGGTTGACGCAAAAAGGGATCAAAAAGTCATATTTATGGGAAGACCCATAGCAGTCAAAGGTTTCAAGGAGTTTTGTCAATCCATGGTACCGGTTTTGCATAACCATAAGGATTGGCAGGCGCAAATCTTTATATATGAGTGGGAACGCCATGGCAAATACGCACAACCTATTATCGAAGAACTCCGCAGATCGACAAAAAACGTCGAAGTATTCGTAGATCAACCAATCCATGAAGTACAGCGCTTGGCAAAAAAAGCACAAATCATCGTTGTCCCATCTAAATGGGACGAACCGTTTGGACTGGTTGCACTTGAAGCACATCTGGCTGGTCTGGCTGTAGTATCTTCAGGCCGCGGTGGATTGAAAGAAGTGAGTGGAGATGCGGCAAGTTACCTTGATCAGGTGACACCCCAAGCTATATCCAACGCTGTATCACAATTGATCAGCAACGCGTCATTGCGCGGGCAACTTCAACACGTCGGTCAGCAAAGATGTCTTGACAAATTCAACTCAGGCAAGATAGTCAAATTGTACGATGGTATTCGGACCAAACTAATCGAGGCTGCTAATTTCTAGAGGCGGGTACAATAGTCAGTTTGACACGTTTGTCTGCCCGTAGAACAGTCATTTCGGTGGGCTCACCTACTTTTAATCCCGCAAGTGCATTCATGAAGTCGTGAATAGTTTCAATCTCAATACCCCCGAGCGCTACCAGGATATCGTCTTTTTGTACGCCGGCCTTCTCCGCTGGAGCACCTTTCACTGCGCCCTGTAGCTTTACCCCTTTGACCTCTTCGTCCTGACCATAGGCCGGGATAGTACCCAGGTAGGCACGCAGGTGCTTACGAGCGATGCCGCTCGTTTTGCGCGTGACTTCCAGGTAGTCGGGGTCGGTGTCGGACCGTGCGAGGGAACGTGCGATGCCGGTCATCAACCTGGCAATGTCGCGTATCCCTTCGTAGTTGAGTTTGTCGGCGGTGTCACGTGGAGTTGAGTAGTCTTCGTGTGCCCCTGTAAACGCGTTGAGCACCGGCACTCCCTGCATATAAAAAGGTGTAGAGTCAGTTGGCAAGTACGGATCTGACTTGGTGGCGATGGCCAGTCCCACAGGTACATTGCGCCGTTCGATTTCACCTAACCAAATACTACTCGACCCCGTGCCTTGCAGGTATAACTTCTGTTTCAGGTGCCCCACCATGTCCATGTTCAGATACGCACCTATCTTTCCTCGCAGATCACCCTTGCCCGCGAGTTGAGTGGTGAAGTACGCAGAACCCAAGGTACCTAGTTCTTCTCCTGACCAGGCGATGAACAAGACATCGCGTTTCGATCCGAGCTTGCCCTCCATTCTTAGTCCAGCAAGGCGTTGTGCGCTTTCCAGCATAGCGGAGACACCGGAAGCGTTGTCGTCCGCACCATAGTGAATCTGTCCTCGCTCTTCCTCTCTTGCCAGTGAACCGCTGGTTTCACCACGGCCCAGGTGATCCACGTGGGCGCCCATGATAATGGGTGGTTTACCCGATGGTTGATCCGCCTTAAGCCTGGCGACGACATTGCGGCCCTGACGTTTCTCGCGGACGATGTCTACCGTGGCAGATGCGCGGACACCCTGAATTGCAAAGCCTTCAGTCGCCTCACCCTTATCCAGTCGCGCCTGTAGTGACCCAAGGTCTCTTCCAACTGATGCCAGTATGCGCGACGCCAATTCATCGCTAATGGATATCCCCCCGAGGGATGTGCTTGCGCTCGTTGCGCCCAGTGTAAGTTCGACTAACCGATCCGCAGCAATCGCTTTGGGGCCAGTGATTACAACCAAGCCCCGAGCACCGCGTCGCTTGGCAACCGAAGCCTTGTAAGCAAGGTCCGAATAATGGAGTAGATGCCGCCGCCACTCTGGGGGTACTGACTCCGGCTGATAGCGGAACATCATAACCCACTTATCATTCACATCCAGGTCACCGTAAGAATCGTAGTCCGGAATGTTATCGGAGCCCGGAGCGACAATGCCGTAGCCAGCGAAAACAACCCCCGCTTCTTCAATCTCTCCCGATCGCGACAAAGCCAGCGGACGCCAGTCTCGATTAAGGGCAATGTCGCCCAGTGCTTCAATACCATTGATGCGCAGTTGGTTCCCCCCACCCAGCTTTACCCCCGCCATAAAGGGAAAGGATTGAAACCAAGTACCATGGTCACCGGCCGGTTCCAGTCCCAGCTGCTCAAAGACCGCGGCGACATACGCAGTAGCACGCCGCTCACCGGCAGTTCCCGTAAGACGACCTCCCATTTCATTGGCTGTCAACCGATCGACATGCAGCCGGACATCGTCAACCCGAATCGCATTCGAAGTGGCAGCGATGCCAGCTTCTATTGATGTTCCCTCTGTTGTTCCTCTAGTCTGGTTTAATGCCAGCAGGCGGCGCGCTTCTTCGTCGTTCCAGCTAGCCAAGAAGATCTGGCTTTTCTTGTCCGCAGTACGATTAGACGTCCACGAGAGCTTGGTGCCATCCGGGGAAAATACAGGTAGCCCGTCGAATCCGTCTGTGTAGGTTACGCGTACCGGCTTTTGCTTACCTTCGGTATCGACAATGAACAGCTCAAAATTGCCAAACCCTTCCTGATTGGAAGCGAAAACGATGTAGTCGTTGCTAGGGTGAAAGAAGGGTGCCCAGGACATTACCCCGCTGCGCGTGATCTGGTTTTCCTCACCCGTAGTGAGGTCCATGGTGTAGATTTCTGCCATCGCCCCATCCATCGAAAAACGGCGCCAGGTGATCTTCTTGCCGTCAGAGCTGAAGAAAGGACCACCGTCGTAGCCCGGCGCATACGTCAAACGACGCACGTTTTCGCCGTTCGCATCCATTAAGTAGAGTTCCATCATGAAGGATTTGTCGTGCTCGAATTGGGCTGTTTCGGCTTCCGTCATTTCGCCGGTGTAGGCACGGCGGTTCGAAGCGAACACAATATGACTTCCGTCTGGGGAATACGCACCTTCAGCATCGTAGCCCGGAGTGGTAGTCAAATTCCTAGTCCGCCCCGTGTGTAGATTCTGTTCGTAGATGTCAAAGTGCTCGTCATAATCCCAACTGTAGCGTCGTGTTTGCCCAGAGGCGCGAAAATCAAGTTCCTCTTGCATCTTGCGTTTTGCCTCGGGATCGTCATGGGTCGACGCGTAAAGCACTCTATCATTGGCAGGATGGACCCAGGCACAGGTGGTCTTACCATAACCTGGCGAAACCCGTTCTGTGTCTCCCGTTTCTAGATCCATCAAATAGATCTGGTAAAAAGGATTTGTCGCGTCCCGCTCAGATTGAAAGACCATCTGTTTACCGTCTGAACCGAAATAACCCTCACCCGCCCGACGGCCCTCGAAAGTCAGCTGACGAACATTTGACAACAGCCTGGACTCAGAGTCTGATACTGGCTCGGGATGAGCCGGGGATGACAATAGGAAAAAGAGGGAAAAAGCGACACTTAAAGTGGAGCTAGGGATCTTTAATGCCATTGAAAAAAACTGAAGTGTCACAGGTATTTTGCTCTGATTGATTTTAAACAGTGAAATAACGTTTTAAGTTAAGCCGATAACAGTTGTACACCAGAATCTTCTGCCGTCTCAGCGGATCTAACTATCCATCCTAAAAACTCGATACCCCAATATGTGTGATAATTGTATCTATGACAGTGGATACAGGAAAAGAAATCCATACAACAACAGATTGCATCAGATATGCTCTTGATGATCGATAACTACGATTCTTTCACCTACAACCTAGTTCAGTATCTGGGCGAACTGGGGGCTGAGGTCGGTGTGCATCGTAACGATCAGATTACGATTGCGCAGATCCGTGATATCCGGCCAAGCCACATTGTGATCTCTCCGGGGCCTTGTACTCCCAACGAAGCGGGTATATCCGTGGATGTAGTGAGGCAGTTCGGCGGAGCCATTCCGATACTGGGCGTGTGTTTGGGACATCAGAGTGTCGCCCAGGCGTTCGGTGGTGATATCGTTCACGCGCAAGTCTTGATGCACGGTAAAACATCGATGATCCACCACAAAGGCAGTGGGATATTCGATAGCATGCAAAGTCCTTTCCAGGCAACCCGTTACCATTCCCTGGTTGTCGATTCGGCGACTCTACCAGAGTGTTTCACCATAACTGCCTGGACCGATGACGAAGAAATTATGGGAATCCAGCATCTGGAGCACCAAATATATGGTGTTCAGTTTCATCCTGAATCTATATCGACCCAACACGGCCACGATTTACTAAAGAACTTTTTGACTCAAAAAAGGGTTTAAAGTCGAAAGTATAAAGTTTTAGAAAGCTCAAGTTTAAAGTTTAAAGTAAGGACGCAAAGGCAACTGACTTATCTCCCTTTAACCTTTAAACTTCCAACTTTATAACTGAATTGTTATGCAAATCCAGCAAGCCATCAAAGCAGTAACTGAACGGCGTGATCTATCACGGGAAGAGATGCGATCGGTTATGGAACAGATCATGACCGGCGAAGCCACCCTTGCACAGATCGGTGGGTTCCTGATTGGGCTGCGTATGAAGGGAGAATCCATTGACGAGATAACCGCTGCGGCTGAAGTAATGCGTAGCTTGGCGACCAAAGTGGAAGTGGATGTTCCCCACCTTGTCGACATCGTCGGTACGGGAGGAGACGGGCAAAACACGTTCAATATTTCAACCGCAAGCGCTTTAGTGGTGGCTGCAGCCGGAGGAAACGTTGCTAAACACGGGAATCGCTCGGTCTCAAGTAGTTCCGGCAGTGCTGATCTTTTGGAGGCCGCGGGGGTCAGGATTGATCTAAATCCAGAACAGGTAGCGGAGTGTGTAAAAAGCGTAGGGCTGGGATTCATGTTTGCACCCTCACACCATAGCGCGATGAAACATGCCATTGGGCCACGTAAAGAAATGGCGGTACGTACTATATTCAACGTTCTCGGCCCCCTTACCAACCCGGCCGGTACCCCAAATCAGGTAGTCGGTGTATTTGACCGGGCCTTAGTCGAGTCTTTGGCAAATGTATTTCTTCAACTCGGCAGCCGGCACGTAATCGTGGTGAACTCCGATGATGGTCTGGATGAAATTAGTATCGCGGCACCCACTTTCATAGCGGAAATGAAAAACGGTACTGTGTCAACATCGACCATAACACCGGAGCAGTTTGGTTTCGAGCGCGGAGATTTAGGAGATCTCGCGGTAGACAGTGTTGAAAGCAGCCTGATCAAGATTCGTGCTGCACTAGGCGGTGAATCCGGTGCCGTTGGGGACATAGTCGCATTAAACTCGGGGGCGGCGATTTATGTGTGTGGACTAACGGAAAGCCTGCAAGACGGTGTAAAAAAAGCACTGGACGTAATCCGTAGCGGTGCTGCCAAAACTAAGTTAGAGGAGCTGGCTGCTTTTACCAACCACTTGACACAATCCTCTTAGTTAAATCTGTATGTCAACAAACCCCGACATCTTGACTAAGATTATTCAACACAAGGCGCAAGAGGTCAGGCAGCGCATCGGAATTACGAGTGTTGACGCGTTAAAAACAAGACTGAATGACATTCCGGCGACGAGAGGTTTCGTCGAAGCGCTGAAGGCGGCGTTAGAAAAGGGCGAGGCCGCGATAATAGCGGAAATAAAAAAGGCGTCACCCAGTCAAGGTGTGATTCGAGAGGACTTTGAGCCGGGAGATATCGCCCGCAGTTATGCCGCTGGAGGAGCGACGTGTTTGTCCGTGCTGACCGACACTCACTTTTTTCAAGGATCGGATGATTATCTGTCGCAAGCTCGGGATGCATGTAAGTTGCCTGTTTTGCGTAAAGACTTTATCGTGGATCGCTATCAAATTTTGGAATCCAGAATCATCGGTGCAGATTGCATCCTACTTATTGCCGCCGCGTTGAATGATAAGCAGCTCGCTGAATTCTCTGGTTTGGCCAAAGACTTAAACATGGATGTACTGGTGGAGGTGCATAATGCACAGGAATTGCAGCGAGTGCTCAAGTTGAACCTGCCTTTGATCGGGATTAACAACCGTGATTTGAGGAACTTCCATACCACTTTGACTACTACATTGGATTTGTTGCCATTGATTCCAGACGGTCGGCTAGTCATAACCGAAAGTGGCATCCATTCGGCCGACGATGTTGCTCTAATGCGAAGGCACAACGTGCACGGATTTCTGGTAGGTGAAGCATGTATGCGCGCAAAAGATCCAGGCCAGAAAATCCGTGAGCTCTTTTTTGATTCACCGGTCGCGGTGCCGGCGTCTTGAAAGCTGAAGTATCATTGATCGACGGCGTATCTTTCGCCGGCGTCGCGGACAGCGGCCACAGAATAGTCATGGACGGGCCGCCCGAATTCGGTGGATTGAACAAGGGGACACGTCCTATGGAAATGTTGTTAATCGGATTGGGAGGGTGTAGTGCATTTGATGTTCTACATATCTTGCGAAAAGCACGGTTGCATGTGGACGACTGTCGGGTCGAGCTTCAGGCAGAACGTGCACAAAAGGTTCCGAAGGTATTTACCCAAATTCATATGCACTTTGTGATATCCGGAAAAGATATACCGGAGGAAAAGGTGAAAAGAGCGGTGGATCTGTCGGCAGAGAAATATTGCTCCGCTTCTATTATGTTCAAGCAATGCGCCACAATCACGCACGACTACGAACTGATTCAAACTTAACCGCTCATGCCAAGCGAATTCGAACGAATCCGGGAAGATTACTACCAGGCCTGGCTTCGCTTCCATCCAGAAAGTGCCTTGGACGTCGGTGTTCAAGGCTATGAGCACTTGCTCCGACCTTATACCGACGAGGACCAGGGTGCGTTACTCACTCTGAACGAAAAGCTGCTCGCTGCGTTAGAAGAGTTTGATGAAGCTTCGCTCAGACCGAACGAACAAATCGATTTTGAACTTATGCGAGGTTCAGCTTTCCTGGAGATGGAAGAAATCCTCAATTTCGATTGGCGCAAGCGTGATCCTGAAGTTTACATACCTCTGCACGCGATCTATCAGCTCACGACTAAGGAGACGGAGAATTTTGCTTCTGCCCTTCGACAACGTCTGTCTTCAATGCCATCGTACCTTCGTAACGCTAGACAGTATTTGAGCCAGGAACCTGAAAGAATTCCGCAACGTTGGCTGGAGTCGACGCTTACAGGTATAGAGTCTGGAATAACATTTGTACGGGATCTGCCTAAGGACAAGAAAGTCCAAACCCATCTTAAGCTATTAAAAGATTTAAACACGCTGATCGCTGGCGTGGTGGACGGGTTGCGACGGTACGGACAGTTTTTGGAGCAAGATATAGGCGCCAAGGCAAGCGGAGAGTTTGCCGTCGGCGGTCAGCGTTTCACCCACTTACTGCGCTACAGACATTTCTTAGACCTCGAACCGGAGACGTTGTACGAATTCGGCGTTGGATTGTTCGACCAGACAGAGCAACAACTTAAAAAAGTCTGTCACAAACTCACAGGTAATGAGGACGTAGCTGCGCTTGATGAAAGAATTCAATCTGATCATCCAGCTGGTGATTCTTTGTTGTCAGTTTACAAGGAACAGATGAACGCAGCACGGGAATTCACGATTGCCGGTGACTTGGTTCAGTTTCCTGGGGTGGAGCAGTTGTCGGTAATAGAAACTCCGGTATTTCTCCGGCATAAGGTTCCCTTTGCGGCTTACGAGCCCCCCAGCCGCGTCGACCCTGATCAGCATGGACATTATTTGGTGACGACGCCGTCTGATGCAGAGACGTTGTCTAACCACAACGTTTTAGCGCTGATGCATACTTGCGTACACGAGGCTTACCCCGGCCACCATCTTCAATTCGTTACCGCTAACCAAAACCCGGATACGTGCTCATTACCCCGTATGTTAAACAAGTCTGCATCGTTGTACGAAGGCTGGGCCTTGTATTGTGAGCAGTTGATGTTTGAAAAGGGTTTTTTAAACCAGCCGGAAAATGAATTTATCTTACTCAAAGACAGACTTTGGCGTGCACTACGCGTTGTGATAGATGTCGGCATACACACGCGTCATCAGACTATCCAAGACGCAACGCAGATGATGGTAGACCGATTAGGGTTTCCCTATGCCAAAGCGTTGGCGGAAGTTACTTGGTATAGTCGATCACCGACGACACCGTTGGGGTACGCAACGGGTTGGGCCATGATAAATGCTGCCCGCGATTTAACAGACTCGAGGCGCACCAATAAAAGCCTCAGGTCGTTCCACGACAAGTTACTGGCGAACGGCTCTATTGCACTCGCGTTGGCAATGAATCAGTCTTTTGGGGGCGAATTGGCAAAGCAGGTGCAAGCCAGTTTGCAAGTAGGTTAAAGTATTAAAGTAAAAAGATTTTTTGTAGACTGTTTTTGGTTTCTTTATTTGCTTTTTACTTTCAACTTGATACTTTAAACTAAAGCGGATCCACCCCGTCATGGGCTCTGGGAACGACTCGCAGAACTTCGCTCATGGTCGTCAAACCGCTGGCTACTTTCCTGGCCCCACTTATTCTCAACGGTTGCATTCCCTGCTTGATCCCCTGCTCACGGATTGCTGCAACGTTCGTATCGTCCTTTACCAGTTGACGCAGTTCCGGTGTGACCTTGAGCATTTCGTATAGCCCGATACGCCCAAGAAAGCCCGTGTTGCGGCATTCCAGGCAGCCCTGATATTCATAAGTGTCTTTCGGCAGAGGTACGTTCCAGGGCCGGGTAAGACTCTTCCAAACCCCCTCTTCGACCTCATGGGGCTTTTTGCAATTTGGACACAGTGTGCGCACCAGTCTTTGTGCCACAATTCCCAGAACCGTTGCGTTGATGAGATATGCTGGAATGCCGACCTCTAGCAGCCGGGTAATAGCGGATGGTGCATCGTTGGTGTGTAAGGTGGACAACACCAAATGCCCAGTCAATGCGGCTTGCACTGCCATGTCGGCAGTCTCGAGGTCACGGATTTCACCGACCATGATGATATCCGGATCCTGACGTAACAGTGAACGTACTCCCGCTGCGAAGGTTAAGTCGATAGAGGGTTGCACCTGCATTTGATTGAACAACGGCTCTATCATCTCAATCGGATCCTCAACGGTACATACGTTGATTTCAGGCGAAGCTAACTGCCGTAGAGTGGAATACAAAGTCGTGGTTTTCCCGGAACCCGTCGGCCCCGTAACCAAAACGATACCATACGGTTGGGTCACCAGGCTTTGCCACAGCTCCAATTCTTGCTCTGACAGGCCAAGTTGAGAGTGATCGCGCCGCAACACCTCGGGGTCGAAAATGCGCATGACTAGTTTCTCACCCAAGGCAGTGGGCGCCGTGGACAACCTCAACTCGATTTCTTGGCCGTTCGGTGTCTTGGTCTTTAGCCGGCCATCGAGGGGACGCCTTTTTTCGGCGATGTCCATTCTTCCGAGAATTTTTATGCGACCCACAATGGCATTCATCACATTTTGAGGTACTTGATAAACCCGGTGCAGCACACCATCGATCCGGAAACGGACATGCGCCTGGTCGCGTCTTGGTTCTAAGTGGATGTCAGAGGCCCGTTGCTCAAAGGCGTATTGCAACAACCAGTCCACGATATGCACGACGTGGCGGTCCTCGGTATCCAACTTACCCATGCGACCCAGTTCAACCAACTGTTCAAGGTTTTGAATGAGTTGAGCACCGCCGGGTTTACCCTTGCGGGTCGCTTTCTTTATGGAACTCGCCAGTGTATAGAATTCATCGGTGTAGCGCTGAATATCGAGGGGGCTGACCAAGACCCTGACAACGTCCTTACGCAGCAATTGCGTGAGTTCATCCTGCCATTCATTTGAAAACGGGTCTGAAGTCGCGATGACTACCATGTCTTTACCGACACGCAACGGCAATATCTTTCTTTTGGACGCATAGGCGTGCGAGATCACATTTGTTATCTCGGATACGTCGAGCTTTAAAGGATCGATACGCTCATAAGACAAGCCTGTTTTGTCGGCCAGCCACTTCATGAGCTCTTCCAATGACAATGTATGCCCGGATTGGCGCAAATCGGCAGGGCGTTGGTCAACGATAACGACGAAGGGATGGACCTTGTATAGGTTCTTCTCCCTCGACACCAGCAGAATGCGCTTTCCGTCCGATCTTGATATATAACCGTCGAACACCAATTCTTCGAGCAGTGTCCGCATGTCGAGGGACTGCAACCTGCCTTGAGTCTGTTTTGCTGCTGTGGTTTTCTCCATGTCCTGTAACATAGTAGATTACTCGGCTGGGTGATGCTAGCCAGCGACAGTATACGTTTTAGCTTTGAAGCGGGGACAGTATACTTTTTAACAAAAAGCTCCACGCAGGCGCTTAAAATAAGCGTTAAAAAGTATACTGTCCCCGGTTTAAACCCGATTTATAGAGTTTACTAAGTATGGCTTGGGTATTATTAGTTGTAGCGCTCGCCTTGGCGACCGGAGCATTGATCATTACTTTCGGCTACCGAACATCGATTTTGGTGATAGTCGCTGTGTTACTAATCGGTGTGGGTACGGTCATTTGGTATGCGGAATTCTACGAAGGCAGCCGCTCTAACTTGATCGCCGTCGATGAGGTTAGCTTGGACAACTTCAGTGTGCAGGTAACCTACGGGAATAGTTATGAGATGTTTGCGCGCTTGAACAACGGATCGAGTGACCATATGCTGACTGCTGTGGGTTTAGAACTCAGCGTGTCGGATTGCACGACAAAAGACGAGACAGAGTCTTGCATAATAGTGGGTCAACAGGAAAAAGAGATACAAGTAAACGTTCCCGTAAACCAGGCGCGAGATATCAGGCAGCAGTTTATTTTCCCGCCTATGCGCCCGCTGGGAGAGCTGAAGTGGAGCTATGAGGTTTTGTACACAAAGGCCGAGAAATAGTGCTACACATCCTCCTAACATCTAAGAGTTGACGGTCGTTGGACAAGACGCAGAAAAGGCCCATGAAAGGACGGGGTGCACTATCCAACGAAGAGGGTCGATTTGAATCTATAGCACACGTTGCTATCGACGACGGCTGGGGCTCCCAAGAAGTACAAGACGGGGCAAACAAAACAGCAGTCTCTGTGGACATCAGTAAGACAGTCATATCCAGGAATCAGTCTCCTGATGTCCCTTTTGAACAATCTGTCAATCCTTATCGGGGTTGCGAACACGGTTGCGTTTATTGTTATGCGCGTCCTTCCCATTCTTATCTAGGACTGTCTCCCGGTCTGGATTTCGAAAGAAAACTTTTCTATAAGCCGGACGTGGTCGAACAGTTACAACAGGAGCTAAGTGTGCCGGGCTATCGGTGCCAGGTATTGGCGCTAGGAACCAACACTGACCCCTATCAGCCTATCGAGAAGCGATATCGACTCATGCGCGGCATTTTGGAGCTGATGCTGGAAACTGAACATCCAATAACAATCACAACCAAATCAAGCTTGGTCGAGCGAGACATCGATTTGTTGCAGGAACTGGCCGCGCGTGACCTTGTTATGGTCAGCCTTTCCGTTACTACACTGGATCATGATGTGGCGCGCAAGCTGGAGCCCAGGGCGACTGCGCCAAGAAGACGTGTGCAGTCGGTGTCTCATCTTTCCAGTGCAGGTGTGCCTGTACAC
>JASJAT010000084.1 GCA_030066885.1 Arenicellales bacterium
CCACATGGATTTCCGTATAACGATAATAAGTTTTTTATTGAGAACTTTTTACCCAGGCGCCTGTATAGCTCCTTTTTGACTTGGACCGCCTCATACGCTGTAGCAGTACGACACTGTGGTCCACACTCAGCCCGAAAACAGCTGTTTATTGTTTCCTTATATACAGGTAGACAAATGTTTCAGGTTATTGGTTAAACTGGCACCAGAATGAATAGGTTTCTAAAGAGAACATAAAATGAAGTCATCGAAAGATAAACTGGCCCTCTCAGGCATGGTTGAGATGCTTTGTTCGGTTATTTACGCCGAGGCTTAATACTCAACTAAAACACTCAGGTATTAACCAGCCTGTGCTTTATCTAAAAATAATACTGAATTCAATCCAGAATTACTTTTAGTCTCTGGTGAAACTTACATAGTTTTTTCAGCCTGGAAGCTGATCTCAATCAATACTCCCAGGCCTTAACAATGATATTAGTAGCGTGTTTAGCATCCGACCGTAATGTCGTTAAACTAAACAACGGCAGGAGAACGAAATGATCGCTCCGCTAATATTATTGGTTCCTATTGCTTCGCTGTGTATCGTAAGCATGGTAATAGCTTGGGACCATTAAATCTTCGGGTTTGCGGTTATCCCTGAAAACCGCATCCCGCTGATTTTCCATAGCGCTTCCTGGATTTGACGAGAAAGAATCGTCGAGCAGAATTCGTCTCATTCAGCCGAAATAGTGAAAGCAGTGCCTGTCAACCGCTGGCATTGTTTACAGTGGTGCGCACTTGACCATGTTGGTTTTCCGGTCACTCGGTATCGTACGGACCCACATAGACATCCACCTTCTTGTATTTTTGCTCATACCGCTACTTCACGTTTTGAAAATGGTTTCACGATTCAAACCAGTATATCAATGCCACATTCTCAAGATGGCAGCCAGAACTTACGGCTCCTATGGGTCCCGGAAGTTACCTCTCGTACCTTATATATATATAGAAGTAAATGAGCGACAGGATTTAGCTTAAGGCAGACCAAATGGAATTAACACTTTCCAGCTGAAGATTCTTTGGGCGACTGGGTCAGTTCGGCATATTGATTCACATCAAAGCATTTTTGTTTCAAATCCACTAATTTGCTTTTTAAAACGCTCACTTGCAAGAGGTTTCAAATTCAGCATGCCGATCATCACTTGGTGCGACGAATATAGCGTCAATGTTGGAGAAATAGATAACCAGCATCAGAAAAATGATTGCACTTGTTAATAATCTTCACGCTGCTGTGGAAGCCTGTGCTAACAAAGATGATCTAAAAGATTTATTGGTTGAACTTGTGGAGTTCACACGTAAGCACTTTTCAACGGAAGAGAAATTGATGGAAGAATATGATTATCCTGATCTTGCGACACATCACAAGGAACACAGATTGCTACTTCAGTACCTGATCGATTTGGTGGATGCAGTTTCAAGCGGTAAAAAACTTACTTTTTGCTCCGACTATGATGTGTCCACTGATTGGGTACTAATACATATATCAGAGTGTGATAAAAGCCTTGGTGCTTTTCTAAATTCCAAAGGCGTCTATTGAATTCAGAAACTAAGCGATGTCCACGATGGACTACGCGCTGATCACACTGACCGCTCTCGTCGTCTCTGGACTTACTCTATTTTCTGGGTTTGGCCTTGGCACGGTATTGATGCCAGCCTTTGCCCTATTTTTTCCAGTGCCCACCGCCATCGCTGCAACCGCAGTGGTGCATCTTGCGAACAATCTTTTCAAGCTAGGACTGGTCGGTAAGCAAGCGGATTGGCGGGTAGTAGTGCGTTTCAGCTTACCAGCTGCACTCGCTGCGGTGCTCGGGGCGAGTGCCTTGGTCGGGTTTGCAGGACTCCCGATCCTGACAAGCTATGAATTATTTGGCGAAGTGTTCAATGTTACGCCTGTGAAGCTCATGATCGGCTCACTGATCGTTGTATTTGCAGTACTTGAGTTGAGCCCTACCTTCGCCGCCTTAGCCATCTCGCCGAAGTATCTTCCGCTCGGTGGGGTGCTTTCGGGTTTTTTCGGGGGGCTCTCAGGTAACCAGGGCGCATTTCGTTCCGCATTTCTCATCAAATCGGGCCTCAATAAAGAAGCGTTTGTGGGTACGGGCGTGGTTTCCGCCGTAATTGTCGATACCGTTCGACTAACCGTTTACGGTGTTTCCTCTATTACCGCTAACTTTAACGCATTGCCTCGGGAAGTGGTTGGCCTAGTGGTCGCGGCCACGCTGGCGGCATTTGCTGGGGCATTTATTGGCGCCCGTCTGTTAACAAAGGTCACATTGCGAGCAGTTCAGATTATCGTTGCGATGTGTATGATTGCTGTGGGCGTGGGTCTTTCCTGCGGATGGATCTAGTCTCAGTCATAAATCTGCGATACATCCTGGATAACAGCAATGGGGCGACAAGAGAAGTAGGTGCTGCAACGCAGCGAGAATAAAGCACATGTCCGCTGCTAGGTGATAAGCAGCTGTTTACTTCCTGAATGTAAAGGAGAGTTTGCACTCTGCAGTGGGCTGCCGCTGTCGGCAAGAACATGTGGTTGTGAGAATATGGAAGATAATACTGGCTAAAATTGCAGGTCTGCAATTGGGAGTGTACCTTTATTGCGGGAGGCAGATCGATTATGCAACAAAAAACTAAATGAACGACAAAAACGAAACCCGAAACATGGCGTTATTCTGTGATTTCGAGAACGTTGCTTTAGGCGTGCGCGATGCCAAGTATAAAGACTTCGATATACAAAAGGTGCTGGAACGCCTGTTACTCAAAGGTAACATCGTCGTCAAAAAGGCTTACTGCGATTGGGATCGGTATAAGGAATTCAAGGCAGCTATGCACGAGGCGGCGTTTGAGCTTATCGAGATTCCGCATGTACGCCAGTCGGGCAAGAACTCCGCGGATATTCGCATGGTCGTCGATGCATTGGACCTCTGTTACACAAAAGCGCATGTCGACACTTTTGTGATCATCAGTGGTGATTCAGACTTCTCATCCCTGGTCAGTAAATTGCGCGAGAATGACAAGGTGGTCATCGGTGTCGGTGTGAAGAATGCAACTTCCGACCTACTGATCGCCAACTGCGATGAGTTCATCTTCTACGATGACTTAGTACGTGAATCTGGTAAGCAGCATAAAGGGCGACGCAAGTCCTCTGCAAAAAAGACAGGTAAGAAAAGCAGGGTTAAGACGGAGGATGACAAGAAACGGGAAGCACTGGACTTGGTACTCGAAACAGTCGAAGCTCTGCTTAAGGAGCGTGGCGAACAGGAGAAAGTTTGGGGATCGATGGTCAAACAAACCCTGAAGCGTCGTAAGCCAGGGTTCGATGAGGCCTATCACGGCTTTCGTACCTTCGGGCAATTGCTGGAGGAGGCACAGGCACGCAAGCTTCTCAAACTGCAACTGGACGAAAAATCAGGTGGGTATATTATCAATGAGCTCATCCGCGAGGACTAGAACTCCAGCGTGTAGCGCCTAAATGGATTGCGAGTACTGCTCGCGACGTTGGTGCCGTAATTTATTGCTCTGATTCTAGTTCAGATGTCCCGAATGACTTTAATGGCCCCATCGTCGACTTGTTGAATTAGTTCTGCGTGATCCCGCTCGGTACGATCTGCATAACGGTCAGCAAACTCAACCATTACATCGTCAAAAACTTCATCGTCGTCGATATAACCAAGGATCATCATGGCGTCGCCTGATCGGGCATGAGCAAAAGCTAGCGTTTTACCGCACATTCCAGCGAAGATTGCTAACCGTTTCGGTCCCATCGTCTCGATATCAAGCTTGCCTTTGCCGTCCCAGAGTTGGCGGATATAAAAATCAAACTCATTGTCGTCGTCTTGCCAGCGCGACCAGCCTAAAAACACGTCGCTGGTTGCCTGGATCAGTCGCTGACCTTCAACCACACGCTGCCCAGCCTGTCCGAAAACGCTGGTACCGAGATGAGGTTCCAGTACAGACTGCACCGCCTGCTTGAATTGCAGAAACAATGGCGTGCCGTCACCGGCTTCCAGTAGAAGAATCAGGCAGCGGGTGCCCACACTGCCCACCCCTACCACTTTCCTGGCGACATCAACCAGCGAGAACCGATCCAGCAGCATACGTCGTTCTAGCGGAAGCGTCGCGCGGTACTGTTCATAAAAACGCGTCACCTGATCCATATTCTCAGTTGCAAGACGCTCGTCGATGCGGACAACCAGCGGCGGATCAGGGACGATGACCCGCCGCCCGTTAACGATATCGGTTAATTTGTTCAGGGCGCGCAGACTGTTCTTGCGGGAGGCTTTGGCCATCACTTTCTCCACTCGTCTGCGATGTTTCTTACCATACCGTTGGATACGGTCGAGGACCGCCTCTGATTCGAAGCGATAGTAATAAAGGTCGAGTGGATTGAGTTCAGAGGCCTCAGCGACAAACTCTCGGTAATAGCGCATTGCGGCACGGGTTACGCTGCGGGCTTTATCAGAAGAGAAGCCGTTACTTCGGGCGGCCACCATAACGCTCGTGGCCAGGCGTTTGACATCCCACTCGAAGGGGCCGGGCAGCGTCTCGTCGAAGTCATTCAAGTCAAACACGAGCCGACGATCGGGTGCATAGTACAAGCGAAAATTGCCCAGGTGGGCATCACCGCAGAGTTCAACCTTCAGATCGGTGATCGGTCCCCTGGCAAGATCGCTGGCCATCACTGCAGCTGCACCACGCAGAAAAGTGAACGGCGTGCGGCTCATCCGCCCATAGCGAAGCGGTATTAATTCTGTCAGGCGAGCCTTATCCTGCTCCGCCAGCGTATCAAGCGGATCAACACGCTCGTCATCACCGGCCAAGTCGGCGTGGCTTTCCAGGGGTACAACATCTCGCCGCGACCTGCCCGCCTCATAGCGAGCACTTGGTGGCGCAAACAACTGATCCAACGCAGGATCGAGGATTGCCCGGACATTTGACATACGCCTTTACCCTAATGCCAAATCCACGATGTCTGATCACACAAGTTCAAACTTCCCGAAATCCACTGGCCGAGTGCTTCAACCCGCTCTACCAGACCAGCGCTCGATATTCATGAACTGCCACCCCATTGCGATAGCACCTACCACGATCCAGACGATTAGCGGTGCCGCCACGCCATCGGAGATTGCGGTTCGGTCGAAAATATCCAGGGAACGAAAAATCAGGTGCATGCCATCCATCGCCATTCCCGCTCCGCCGAAAGACGAGCTGACGACTATGAATGCATCGAACACCCTTAGCGTCAAACCAGCGCCAATGACCGCACCGACAATCATAATGAGTACACCGAAGAAGCCAGTTAAACCCAAAGCGCTAGCGATCAGTCCACCAAGTAATGATCCTAGACCGATACCGATTAGAATCCTACGGAAAGGTTCAAAAAAATAAGCTCCGCCCGCGAATAGAACCGCGCCACCCAATCCAAAAACCATTTTAATGAAGCTCATTTCACCTTCAGGTGCACTTGTCAGTAGCGAACCAAACCAGTAACCAACTCCTAATCCAAAAAAAGCATAGAACAGAGGCAACAATGCATAGAACAGCATTAAGCCGAATCCCATGGCACCGAGGCCAACTAATACTAGGAAAATACCATTAATTATGGACATGGCTGTGCTCCTTCAATATGTGCACCTGTGATTCATTCGCCCGGCGCGTACCAAACTGGGGAAACGTAAGTACGATCCTGAATTGTGCCATGTTCAGATCCAGATAGTTAGGTTGCTAGTGATAGGTGCCCCGAATCGGGTAGTTATTTTCCGGGTTCTTGATCCACTTAAGACCCGAGACAAGCTGCTCAAGAGCGGGTCGAACAAAAGGATTATTGGAAATGTCGACAACCTGAACCTGGTCTTTGTCATTGATAACAAACAGTCCAGGTTCTGGGAAAGGGTGATCAGTTTCTTTCTCTGATCTTGGATGCGAAACATATAATCCCAGTTCCCGCATCTGTTCTATGGTCAAGCCGTAGAGAAATGGAAAACTCACATCAAGCTTTTCAAAATGTTCTTTCAGTTGCGCCTCACTGTCACCGGATACCGCGACGATCTCGACGCCGATACTATTTAGCTCGTCTTTAAACGCCTCCAGCTTATTGAGGTATTTGGTACACAATGGGCAGTGTTTACCTCGGTACACAACGACCATTTTCCAATCAGCACCATTGGTTCGACGGTCGAGTGCGACCATCTCTCCTTCAAGAGAATGGGCTTTGATCTGAGGAAACAAAGATCCTGCTTCGATTTTGCTTGGCTTCATTTAATACCTACTAGTTGATTCGTTTTAAAATTTTCATGGTCATCTTGAGAGCTATTACAGCAGCGACGACCGCCAATCAGTATGATGTGGTATCATAGTAACAAAATGCAACTAGTATACTTTTAGTAACCTTATTCACCCATGAAGAGCGAGGTTCTGAAAAAGAAAGGTAGTGGGAAAAAGATGGTTCTTCGGCCCTGTCTAGAACCATGCCCCATAGAGCGTGGGATGCGTGTCTTAGGGGGCAAGTGGAAAGGATCAATTCTATGGCATCTCAAAGACGGTCCCGTTCGCTTCAACGATCTTGCACGGCAGTTGGGAGGAGCCAGCAAGAAGATGGTAGACCAGCGCCTCAAGGAACTCGAATCGCAAGGTTTGGTCAAACGCCAAGTTCTCAGTACTCGGCCCATCGCTGTAACTTATGAGATTACGGAGTTTGGTATATCCGCACTCGGTATACTTGAGCAACTAAAGGACTGGACTGAGGAGCACTCTTTATAAGCGAATGACCGTTTATGGACGATCTTTGCCGGTCGATCGAGCGGGAGCTATTGGGGTAAGAGCAGAACTAAATAACAAGTATTGATTTCTTCCGCTATCGACCCGAATGTGACATTCCCGATGTAATCAGCAAGTGGTTTTTATTCATCCTGGATGATACATCCATGTATGGACCTGCTTGTTCAATAGCTGTGTGCATCACCTCGATCAATCCCACATTGACCGCTTCGCCGTAGTTTCCCTGGCCTATTCCGGAAGGTATTTTCCCGACCAGCTGACACCCACTACACCGTCATTAATCAGCTGATCTATAGCCAGATCACTATAGCCAATTCGACTCAGGATCTCTTTGGTATGCTCACCGTATTTCGGCATCGGTTCGGGAATAGTTATTGCTGAACTACGGGCACGGACTGCAATTGGTGCCACGAGGTCGCACCAGCGACCCATAGGGTGTTTATCGTGTCGAATGACCCGGAAGGTGGATTTGTCGATATCAATCTCGCCTTCGCTTTCTAACTGCAGGGAATCGTCCCTAGTCTTCATCAATGATCCTAGAGGTACAGCCGTGGATGAGGTTCCCACTAACACCTTTTGCCAGTAATCGAGTTTCCGCTTCTCAAATCTAGACGCAAGTAGCGGCGCTAGAGAATCTTCTGGCGTTTCAGACAAGTCTGCGAGTTCAGGGACCAGCTTCAGAGCGGTGAAACGATCCTTCACTGCGGAGAAAAAGAACCATCTATCTGCGGCCTTGTAACAGTGGTAGAAAGGTCCCCATCCCAGGGCCCTTCTACCTGAAGGCTCATCGAATGGCGCCCGGCCATTAAAATCGTACATAAACTGCGACTGGATCAGGTTACCAGCCGCAGATAGAGACGCTCTCGCCAACCCACCTTCGCCAGTTTCTTTACGTCGCAGTAACGCGGCGCCAAGGGCCACACAGGCACAGAAACCCGCTAACACATCGATTGTACCGAAGTGGGCGTGCTCCTCCGGCGTATCCATACCTCCGCCAAATCTCAGCATCACTCCAGTTGCCGCCTGCGCAAGGTCATCGTAACCTAGATGATCCGACTTCGGACCTCGTTGAGGTCCGCCAAATGCATCGAGCTGAACCAGGATGAGACTCGGTGATATCTTCGTTAGCCTGTCGGGGGACAGACCTAATTTATCGCGCTGCTCATCCGTACCGTTAAATGTAATAACCTCGGCACGTTTTATGAGGCGATCCAACACCTCTCTACCCTGTGCCGAGGACAAATTTAAAAGGATGCTTTTTTTGCCACGCTGAGCCTGGATACCAAAGACAATTGTGTTCCAGGGATCAACCGAGGGCTCTACCGGTTGCACCAGAATAACTTCCGCTCCAAAGCGGCTAAGGGTAGAGCCGATGGTGGGTCCGGCAATTACATTCGTCAGATCCAGTACTTGCAAGCCTTCCAACCATCCCTTCTTCTGATTTGCACCTGGAGGAGTCACCGAACTGGGTGTGGGAATTTCGGATAACATGTTTGTAACATTGTCTCTCGCATTATCAACGGTCGGCCCAGCAACCTTAACTAGGTTGCCGCTATCCGACTGTAGCCAGGCGACATTTCCCATTTGACGCATCTTGCCGTAGCGCGGATCATCGATCTCGACAATCAAGCCGGAAGCCAAAGCGTGGGGATCGCTTAACCATTCGCGGGTGAATCTTTGCGCGGTGGCGGGTGCTTTAGCCTCACCAAACAATGCTTCCCATTCGCCGGATGGTCTGGTCAAGAATGCCTCTTTCATTGCGCTTGAGATCCGTTCTCTATCGCGTGCACCGACCGGATAGTTTCGCAAGGTCCATTCCTCGGGCCAGTCTTTTGTATCTAAATAGGCGCTGAAATCCGGAAGATCCTCCAGCAAATCGTGCAACCCAAGGGTCTCCAGTACGCGGTGAGGGTGAGAAGCAACACTGCCGGCAACCACATAAAAGCCACGGCCATCGGCGCATGTGTATGTTCTGTAAAATGGATCGAGAAGCTCAGAGAGCGCATCGAAATCGAGATTCATCGGCAACTTACATTCCGATCGGCGCTCGATTTCTAACTCGCGAGGTGATTTGTAACGATCGGGATAGTTTTCGATTCTCGCGCAATTATAGGCAAGCCCCTCAAATAAGGCGGATGCCAGTGGGACCTCGATATGGTCACCACCAGTTGTATCCCTTGATCCGAGTGCGAACAGAACCGACATCGCACCAATAGCGGCGCCATAGGCGGAGCTTAAGCTAAGTGGCGTGAAGGAAGGATTAATGCCCATTAATCGTCGGTTGAGCCCCATGTCTGTGAACTGACCTGTGTAGGCAGCGATGACCGCCTCCCAGGCCGGTATATGGGAAAGTTCGGTATCGGTGGACGCAAAGCCTGGCAAGGAAAGATAGATGAGCCTATCGTTGACCTTTTTTAAATCGTCGGCTCCCAATCCAAGCCGGTTCATCACTCCCGGTCGAAAATTTTCAATTACAACGTCGCTCCGCCGAGTCAGCGCAATAGCCATGTTTCGCCCTTCGTCGGTTTTGAGGTCCAGGACAAGTGATGACTTGCCACGTGATAACATGTCCGTACAGGGATCTTTGAAAACGGGCCCACCTGGAGGATCGATTCGAATCACCTCGGCTCCCATATCAGCGAGAATCATTCCAACCAAAGGTCCAGCCAAATAGTGCCCAAAGTCCAATACACGGATGTGAGAAAGTGGACGACCAGTCATTGTGCAGTATCTCTACAGACGTTCATTGGATTCGCAGCTAACAGAGTATATATTCCGAGCGGAGTTACAACTCGTTTATCTGATTGAAAAGCGAGCGGTTGCTTTAAACACAACAGCAGACATGATCTTTATTTTCGCTGCGTTATAGCAGCTAATTCAGGAGTCGACCCCAAGGAGACCATCAACGCGTTTTAGATTTGGGGCTGCCCATTGCCCTGAGCGGAAAATATGCTGTGGCCTGGCAAATGACTCTTCCCGGCCAACTGCGCCCCTTCACTCAATCAACTCCTATGCTTTGTTTGGAGCGCTGCCGATTGCTTCGGTTTCAAGCTGAAGATGTGTCATCAGCCTGGAAAAAGGCTCAGCCTACTTTTCCGTAGTCGTACCAGACGGCCTCGATATTGTGGCCGTCACGATCATAGACAAACGCGGCATAGTAACCCGGCCAGTAGTTACGATAGCCCGGACCGCCGTTGTCGGTCGCGCCAGCGGCCAACGCCGCCTTGTAGAAAGCGTCAACCTCTTGCCGGCTATTTGCTTCGAAAGCGAGATGAGTCGGCACGATGGTGTCCTCGTGCACAACCCAGAGGTCGGTGTTCTTGCCGTCGTTGAAACCAGCTGCTTCGCCTTCCTCCATGTTGTTTGTATAACCTAGCGGCGCCAGCGCCTTTACGTAGAAGTCCTTTGATTTTTTGTAGTCGCTTACATGTAATGTTGTATGTGCGATCATGATGAGATTTCCCGAGCTTTTGGAATAGTTGAGAATGTGCCGGGAGTGATAAAACGATCGCTCTCGGCAGGTTCGTCACTAAACCGATAATAGTTGGTTTAAGGAACAACCGTCAGCATTGGGTCGCCTAAAGACAAAGGTACTGCCTACCTCGCTATTCCTTTATCGACACGTGCCGAACGGCCAAAACCAGCTGTTTAGCGACAGCAGGAGGATGGTTGAATTATATGTTCAAATATTAGGCCACCGAAAAAGGAGTCCTTGACATCCAATGCAGTACGACGACGAGTTATACGGGAAGGTCGAGATTACAGAACCATTGCTGCTGGATTTGATCGCAAGCGATGCAATGCAAAGAACAAAGGGAATCTCACAGCATGGCATAACTGCTCTTCTAGGAATCACGCCTTCGTTCAGCCGCTTCGACCATTCCGTAGGAGCAATGCTTCTCGTCAGCCGTCTCGGTGCAAACGTCAACGAACAGGTTGCGGCACTTCTCCACGACATCAGCCATACAGCCTTTAGCCATGTTATTGACTTCGTGTTTGACGACCACACCGGACAAAGCTACCACGAAGGAAAAAAGGAGGCGTTTGTGGCCAACACCGATATCCCCGTAATTCTGAATCGGTATGGCATGGATTGGCGTGAGTTCATGCATGAAGAACAGTTTTCACTCCTTGAACAGCCCTCACCTGCTCTCTGTGCTGACAGATTGGATTACTTCCTCAGAGACTTGGAATTCCTGAAATTGGCGAACAGCGTTGAGATACGGGCGGTCCTTGAATCTTTGGAGGTAGTCGAGGGACGGATTGCCGTTAATGATTCTAATACTGCGCGCTGGCTGGCATACACATTTATTGAAGCAGATCGCGCAAGTTGGTCGAGCTTTCGCGAAGTCGGCCTTTATCAATTAACTGCGGAGGCAATCAAAACTGCCAACCGGTATGGGTTTATTGGGGAGGCCGACTTATGGGTTTCTGACGAAGCCCTCTGGAAAAAATTAGAATCAGCAGACCATCCTGAAGTCAGGCCCTGGGTAAAGCTGATCACTCCAGGAACACGCTTCACTTGGAACGAAGAGCAGCCGCTATTCATTGTGTCAACCAAGGTCAGGAGCATAGATCCAGCGATCACCGATGGAAATACAGTAACCCCATTGTCGGTGCTGGATCCTGCCTTTGCCCGGTATCGCAGCGAGTACCTGACTAGCAAGCAGGGGCAGTGGCCGATGGGGGTCGTAAATGCAACCGGGGTCATCGCCCGGCAATCACACGCAGCAGACAGCGAAAAGCCCCGCAAATCCGCCTCTTGATCAAATTGGTGTATTGATGGGGGCAATAGGCGATACTCGTCTTGTGAGTCGAACTAGGGTCAAAGTGTGTTGTATCTCCTCACTGGAGGAAGCGCGTCTCGCTACTAAGTATGGGGTCGATGCGCTGGGTTTGGTGGGGCACATGCCATCTGGACCTGGCATCGTGAATGATGATCTGGTGCGCGAAATTGCTATGAGTACTCCACCTGTTGTCGAGACGTTTTTACTTACATCACATGCGGATGGCGATACTATCGCTGACCATGTTGAGTATTGTGCAACGACCACGGTGCAGATCGTTCGGCATATCCGAACATCAGAATACCCAACTATTATCAAACGACTACCGACGATTAGACGTATCCAAGTCATCCATGTTGAAGACGAAGGTGCAATTGATCTGGTCAGGCACTATGAACCCTTTGTCCACGCGTTTTTATTAGACAGCGGGCGCCCCTCTGCTTCAGTCGCAGAACTGGGCGGTACGGGTCGTGCCCATGACTGGAAAATAAGTGCCAAAATCGTCACTAGTACTGCAAAGCCGGTCTTTCTTGCCGGTGGGTTAACCCCAGAAAATGTAAGCGAGGCTATCGAGACAGTTGCACCTTTTGGAGTAGATGTCTGTTCCGGACTCAGAACAGATAGTCTTCTCGATGAGCAAAAATTACGCGAATTTGTAGGCAATATTAGGCGATCTAATCACCAATAAAACATTGTCGGCGAAGGACACGTCGGGTGTTTCAGCACAGGCGTATGCCAGTAGTGGTACTCGCGGGCAAGAATTGCTGTGGCAACAGATAGTGGAAATGCTGCGCTATGTAAGAGCAACGAATAGAAAAGCCAGTTGTTGTGGTCAATCGGAGATCACTTAGGAGTGCGTGATCTTCTCTCGAAGGTAGACGGTGTAGCCTGAAGGCTATTCGCCATATAGGTAGACCACATATGCGTTAATCAGAAAAAGTGTAGTCAGAAAAATGCTTGCCCACCCCACCGTTTTGAGCACTCGCTTTTTCACTCGGTATAGAAGTGCCACGATCGTAACTCCCGTCATCAAGACGGCTGAGCCCGCGGATACTGCATGAATCGATGACACATGGGCCAGTAGTGGTCCACCGATATACAGCATATCGTCAATGGCCAGAACAAGAATATTAAACAGATTGCTGCCGAACAAGTTGGCGATAGCCATGTCCACAGCGCCTAGGCGTACTGCGGCAATGGTTACTACCAGCTCCGGTACGGACGTCACCAATGCCACTAGGAGTGTCCCGACAAAGCTCTCATACCAACCCATCTGTTGAGCAATATCCTTTGCGGTGAACGGCAGTCGGATCGCCGCCACCACCACAAACACTGCAGCGACAGCGTAGCGCAAAAATAACCCGCGTAGAGAGACACTAGGATATCGGTCCGCTCCCACTTCCACGAATGCCTTGTAGTGATTTCGCTCATGGCGAAACACGATGGCCATCGCCACGACATACAGAATAATAATAATCAGGCTGGAGATACCTACATGGCCGATTGCAAACGAGAGCCCTATCGAAGATAGTAGAACATTAAATCCCACAAACCCGATCAGCAGCACGCAAAAACCGGCGGATAGAATGTGCCCCTGGTTCGCCCGGTTATAAACCGATTCCGCTCGATAAATAAAATCCAGAACAACGATAACGAGCAAATTGAATACGGAGCTTCCTAACACATCACCTACCGCGATGTCAGGGGCGCCTGCAATTGTTACCGAGCTCGCCCCGGTGAATAGCTCGGGTAAGGAGGTTACTGTCGCGAGCAGGATCAAACCAATCCACGTACCCCCTAGCCCAGTCTTGTCAGCGATGGCATTACCGTATTGCGACAGCTTGACGCCGGCCAAGCCGATTACTACTAAACAGACTAGAAACTGAGACCAAATAAGCATGGGTTCACGCTTCAGAGTACCGCGGTAAAGTGAAGGTATTTGCTACATTTTAGTCGCCCGATGTTGGGCGCCATGCCGCCCAAGCAACCAGAAAGAAAGGGATTGGAATAAGGCCAATACAGGTTAAGAACCCACACATCGAAATCCAAGGGGACACAATCTTTATTCTGGGTCTCGCCGGCTATGCCTTCTTGATGAACAACAGCGATAAGGCCGTATCCAGGGACTTGTTGAACTAGCGCGAATAGCTATATTGGGTCATCAAGAGCCTTTTAGCAAATCCTGATATAGGTTCTGTCTCGATCGTTGATCGAGTGGCTGCTTCAACCTCAAAAGCGGACCCATTTACCGATTCCATTGCAAAGCACACCCTCGAACGCTTGTTGTTATCGCCACATCTTTTGTGCAAGCGATTCGCTATTGTACATATGACATTCTTCAGTGTTTTTGACGAACAGCGCATTCTCAAAGATGCGCCGTCTTTTTACGGACTACAACTGTCAGCTCTTAACCAACCTCAACCTTCGCTTCCGCTGCTCATCCGCACATACCTGTCGCCAAGTCTCACTAAGCTTTAGATAACGCTCGCATGATTTGCGTGTTTGTAAGCCCACTGGCGCACCTTTCACGGCGGGAACTTTTACGGGTTGCGGTTGATCGTTATAGATGTCGACCATCATGTTGTACAGACTCTCGTGTCGCGGCTCTAGCCAGATGGCCACAAGCTCTTTATAAAGCTCTTGGGCGCGTCGAGGGTCATCGGGGTAGGCTTTGTTTACAGTGTTGTAAAACAGTCTCTTGGCATCAGCGGGTAGCGTTTGGATCATTGTCTTTAATGATTGCCTCCCAATAGCATTAACTAATAAGAGTAGCTTCTAATACAACGTTATTCAAAAGAACTAGCATATTGCTAGTCTTTAGCGGTCCTGGCCTCCTCGGCTACAAACGAGAAGAGGTATACATGATCTACGAAAACCAAACCTATGTCGTGGCTGACGGGCGCAAGGTACGATTTAACTCCCAAGAAGCCTAACTTCAGGCGTAAGCTCGTTTAAATAGACAGGTTCAGTACGCCCCACTCTGAACTATTGATATCTTCGTTTGATCGCCGCCTGAGAGTTACCTTCTTATGTTGATAGGGGTAGCATAGTTTCACAGTCCCTAGTGAGGGAGATTATTATGAGCGACATTTCAGTTCTTGGTCTTGGTTTAATGGGAGGAGCGTTGGCTCGGGCTCTGCAGAGGGGAAATCATCAGATTACCGTCTGGAATAGGACTCCTGAAAAGATTGAGCCCTTTGAAAGGGATGGTGCAGTCGGCGCATCAAATATCGTTTCGGCGGTAACTGCCAGTCCTGTGATCTTGGTTTGTGTTGATAATTACACCGTGACTGAGAGTTTTTTATGTACGGATGAGGTTGTACCCCACCTGTCTGGTCGCACTTTAATCCAGCTCAGTACAGGCACACCACGAGAAGCACTTAAAGCTAGTGCGTGGTTCAACGATCATGGTGTCACATACATCGATGGTGCCATACTGGTCCTTCCCGCTGACATCGGTACCAAAAATACTCAGATCCTTTTTGCGGGCCCTGAGGATGCATTTAAGCGGATTGAACCTCTACTCACTTGTCTCGGCGGCGACCTTCGCTATCTCGGGGAAAATGTGCGCGCACCAGCCACTTTGGATCTTGCCTTCCTTTCCCAACGTTTCGGCCAGATTCTTGGTGCCATCCATGGCATCCGTCTGTGTGAGTCGGAAGATGTGGATGCTGACCTGTTCGCCACATTGTTCGCAGAAGGTGAACGACCGCGGATATTAGCCCAGGTCATTCACGAGGATGGTTACGATAATCCAAATGTCACTGTACGGGTCTGGGATGTTGTTTTGCAAAGAATCCAAAGACAGGCACAAGATGCAAAAATCAATAAAGAGTTTCCTGAGTTTGCTCATCGGATTGTCAAGCGAGCGATCACCGCGGGTTATCTCGAGGAAGATGTAGCCGCCCTAATTAAGGTATTGCGGGATAATTAAGTTTTAAAAGACGACTAGCTTTGAACCAAGTTCGTTTCAGCATTGCGGCTTACTCCTTGGGGTCGAAGGCTCCCTGCTAAGTAATTCTTGTACTCACTTTCCTCGATCTAAATCGAACGGCTGCTCCAACCACAAAAGCTGACAGGCTGACCTTGTCTGCAGAACCGTAAGCAACCCCCGCTGCCGTATGGATAATCAGTCTGATTCTCTTTTGTCGATAAACGGTAGGTTTAACAGTATTGAGCCACTAGTTCTGTGCTGACGACTTCCTATACTTTGTTATAGGGGGATTAGAGGAGAATTGGTTATGTCAGACGAAGTATTGGAATTGAGTTGGTTTCTTACCGACGAAGATAAACTGGCCAATGTCGAAGCGCCCTCCTGCAAAGCTCATTTCTGCTTGAAATTTGGGACCGAGATTATTGAACACAAGGTGTTTACGAAGGACGAGCTTTTAAACGAGATTAGGAGGCTTCGCGATATTGGAGAAAGACCCATCGAATACGAAGAAGCGCTACAAGAGATTTACTCAGTTGAACAAGCAGGTTAATCAACTGTTGGACAACCATAAGTAAAACCACAGAGACGCCAAACTTGGCAACAAGCAGAACTAGAGTGGGTAGGGAGTTGCGAAGTGTCATGATTGACCTTGATCGTTTCGCACGCGAACTCACCAAGGGCCAATCCGATGAAGACCGGCACACGGTAACGAAAGAGAACAAGCGTCCAGTCAAGGGCATCGAAGAAGACCCACTGATCCCGTGGATTAGGGTCGCTATTATGGGCCTCGTTTTTATGGCTGTGGGTATCGTTATTCACCTAGTGTTGCAGTTAGGCTAGTTTCACAGCCGGAACCTAGGGACGAATCGAAGTCTTGACCCACAATTTTACCAGTTCATAGCCTTCGATCCCCGATCTTAGCACCACAGCTTCTCCCTTTCCCGAAACAAAGCGGCTCAGCTCTTGGAACGAAGTACATATGCCCGGAGGGCTAGAACTGAGAAATCGGTGCAATGAAGGAGCGCTAAGAGTGAAGTGCTTGGAGTCAGACGGAAATCAAGTTATAAAAGGCTTCAATCATGCTTGGAGAAAAGTTCGACGACGCCCTAAAGCTTGCGAGCGATTTACATCGTGAGCAGACTAGAAAAGAAACTCCTGTACCCTATATGGCGCACCTTATGGCTGTCGCCGGCATTGTCCTAGAGGCGAACGCGTACCACCAATTTGATGATATCGAAGATATCGCCATAGGTGCGTTATTACATGACGCCATTGAAGACCAAGGTCACAAAATTAACCTAAAGGAAATCAGAGAGAAATTTGGCGATACGGTCCACAACATCGTCGAAGATTGCTCCGATGCGATTATTGAAGAGAAAAACCAAAAGAAAGCACCTTGGCGTGAGCGAAAAGAAGCGTATATCGCCAAGATAAAAAACAAATCCTACGAAACAATAATAGTGTCTTGTGCTGACAAGTTGCACAATGCGCGGTCTATAATGTTCGACTATGACAAGATAGGCGATGCAATCTGGGATCGCTTTACGGCACCCAAGGAAGAAACGCTCTGGTACTACGAGAGTCTATGCGAATCTTTCACCGCGGCCTGGCCAGAGAATCCGTTACTACCTGATTTCAAAGCTGTTGTTGAGCGTATGCGCAAAGCTGTCTACGCAGCTTAATAAGCTATTAGCGAATAGCTCTGGCAGTCCAAACACTGGCCTTATTTTTCAATGCGGACAGTAGAAAATGGTAAATCGGCATCAGTCAATTGGCAGCAGAACCGGCCATTCAATAGACTGCGTTAGTCACTCCCAACAACACTACTCCACCGGGATCTTTTTATAGGCGCCTATTACTCGCTCAGCACGAAAGTTTTTTGTGCTTCCCGGAGCTCGGATTAACAAACTCCAAGCTGGTTCACAAATCCTTGAGCACCTAAGAGATCTAT
>JASJAT010000085.1 GCA_030066885.1 Arenicellales bacterium
TAATCGTATAGTGATGCATTATGAGTTCCCAATCTTAATAAAATTTTTCTAAATTTTTTACCACATTTTTAGATTTACCGCGTTGATACGCGTCAAACTAGGCGCGACTTTCGAGGGCCTCAATGCATTCGCTTTACAGATTCAATCCTAATCATCCTTGGAGTTACCGGTCTCATTATCTACGACCGAGTGTTGAGTAGTAACTTTGTACCGGGCTGGATGTTGAACGTGGCTCTTTGGGTACACCGTATCGAAGCGGTGCTTGCCATGGCCCGCATCTTTACCGTTCACTTTTTCGTGGAGAATTTTCGGCTCAGGAACTTTCCGCTCAGTAACAGCATGTTCTCCGGCAGTGTTAAATTTGAACATCTGAGAGAAGAACACCCAACCTGGGTAGAGCGTCTGGAGCTAGAAGGCCGACTTACCGTACTCCTGAATTGGTACCGGAGGCTCCGGAACCAGTGCAATAGGATTTAAACGGATGTCTGCCTGATCGATAGTCATCTGATTCAGAGGCAGTATTCTGGAATTAGCCGGCTCTGTACGGCCATCACCGGATCGTCGATGTGTTAGATTCCATCTTCAAAACGCTAGCATCGCACATCCCGGAAGCCATCGGATATAACCAGAACCATGATACCGATCCAATTTCTTGTTGATTATGTTTGAGCTCTGGCATTACCTCACCTTCGTCCTGGCTTGTGCCGTTATCGCCATTGTGCCTGGTCCAACAGTAACAGTAATCATCGCCAATAGCCTGCGGTCAGGTGCAAGTGCTGGTTTGCTGAACGTAGCCGGGACTCAATTTGGATTACTCACCATGTTGGCGATAGTTGCACTAGGTTTAGAAGTGATTGTCGCCAAAATATCGATCATGTTCGAATTCGTCCGTGTCGCAGGTGCTGTTTACTTGATCTGGTTGGGTATCAAGCTGCTGCGATCTCGAGGCCAACTAATCGAGAAGCGTGGCGCTCGGCGAGGTTCCTATTTTTGGCAGGGATTTATAGTGGTCTGGTCTAATCCGAAGGCACTTCTCTTTCTCGGTGCTTTCATTCCCCAATTCATTGACCCTACAGGAAATGCCATAGCTCAGACACTAACCTTGGGAGTCACCTTTATGGTGGTGGCTACTGTGCTTGATGGCGCCTATGCATTGGTCGCTGGGAAAACAGGTAGATTACTATCACACTCTAATGTCCGAAAGGTAGAATGGTTCAGTGGAACGTCATTGATTTTTGGAGGGTTGTGGTTAGCTTTCGCAAAAAGCTGATAGGCAAACACTTGTACAAACACGCTTAACCAAGATGAATGACAGCAACGGGTCGATAGCGCGCATCGTTGCTGCGTTGCGATATGTTTGGAGCCTATGACTGCTCTGATCTGCAAAGCTGCCCGATTGCTTAAACGCTATCTATCCCTCTCTATTCTTCAATCGACTGGCCCTAAACGGAATCAACACGGAGGGCATAGAGATGAGAAGAATTGCAGCCTTTTTCGCGTTGGTAATGTTGGCCCCGATAGCCAACATTTTCTCGCCACCTGCAATCAACCGCGCTAGTATTTAAAACCACTTCTCTGGAATTCAGACAAGGGATTCTCTCGTTATGACTGAGCGCAAGCTTGCCGCCATCCTGCATGCCGATGTGGTCGGCTCAACCAGGCTCGTTCAACTGAATGAGACGCTTGCGCACGATCGCATCCGGGATATGTTTCGGCGGTTCTCTGAAACGATAAATAAACATGATGGGATTGCGCACGAGGTTCGCGGCGACGCCATTGTAGCGGAGTTTGCTAGAACGTCGGATGCACTCAGTGCGGCTTTGGATTTTCAAGCCACTAATACTGCCTTCAACCAAGACCTGAGCGATGAGGTCCGCCCAGCAATTCGTGTTGGCATCGCAATGGGTGAGGTTGTTGTTGCTGACAATACGATAACCGGTGAGGGAGTAGTATTGGCGCAGCGACTAGAGCAGCTTGCCGAGGCAGGGGGCGTATGTATCCAGGGGGCTGCTTACGAGACTGTCCCGAAACGATTACCGTTCCATTACGAGAATTTGGGCGAGCATGAACTCAAGGGATTCGATGAGCCGGTTCGAGTTTACACAGTGTCGCAAAAAACTTCGGAGAACCTGTCTAACCCAAAAGACTTATCGGGACCTGAAGTCGGCGAAAAGGAATCGGATAAACCCTCTATCGCGGTGTTGCCCTTTAATAACATGAGTGGTGATCCAGAGCAGGAGTATTTCAGCGATGGTATTACCGAAGACATTATCACCGCATTGTCCCGCATATCTGGCCTATCCGTCATCGCCCGAAATACGATCATGGTCTATAAGGATAAGGCCGTCGATGTGAAACAAGTGGGTCAGGAACAGGGCGTCCAGTATGTGCTGGAGGGCAGTGTGCGCAAAGCGGGCAATCGGGTGCGCGTCACCGCTCAGCTCATCGATACCGATACCGGCCATCACCAATGGGCGGATCGCTACGACCGAAATCTCGACGATATTTTCGCTGTCCAGGACGACATTACCCACAATATTGCGGTTGAAATGCGAGTACAACTAAGCCTGGGTGAGAAAGCCCGGATGCTGGCAGGCCGGACCCAAAGCGTTGTAGCCTGGGAGAAACAGTTGCTCGCCGATGAGTTGAATAACAGCTTTATCCAGGGCGACAATTGGAGGGCGCGGCGGCTGTGCGAGGAAGCACTGGCCATCGACCCGAACTATGTCAGCGCCTGGACGGAACTCGGCTGGACATATCTGGAGGATGTCTTGTGTGGCTGGACCGACTCCGTCGAGGAAAGCCTGAGGGAGACCTCGGCGGCCGTCGACAAGGCGCTCGGATTGGAACAGGACTACCCTTTCGCTCTGTCGCTGCTCGGGTATGTGTACGCCATGAAGGGTGATTATGACCGGGCGGTGGAAGTGTCGGAGAAAGCTGTGATGCTGGCCCCTGAGAACGCCGAAGGGGTGGCCGAACTAGCCCACATGCTGCTCTTCGCCGGCAGAGCCGACGAAGCTCTGGCGGTGATCAAGAAGGCTATTCGCCTTTGTCCAATGCGCCTCATGTGGCATCTCACCATTATGGGCCAGTGTCAGCAGGCGACTGGGGCGTTGGAACTTGCTATTGCGACTTTCCGCGAGGCGGTACTCAAAGGATCCGACTCTCCATTCCCCCGGATCTGTCTGATCAGTGCATTGATGGACGCTGGTGATCGGCAGGAGGCTATCCATATCGCCCAGGAGGTCCTGCAATTGGAACGGAGTTTCTCGCTGTCTCGTTGGCGAGGTGCCCATTTCAAGGATCCATCAGTAAGAGAAAGGGTGGCCGATCAACTCGCGGAGGCGGGTTTACCGCTATAGTCATTCGGCCCAGGGATGCGACCGGCTGGTTTGGGACGGTCGCCTCCGGATACAGCTGGTACACCGCAGCAGGATCGAAGGAAATGGCTGCAGCTATCGTCGAAACAACCGGACCAAGATCTTGGCGAATGAAGCGAGATTTTGAATACTTCATTAGTCTCTGGACGGCGCTACACCCTCACCTGATTAAAGCCAAACCAAGTATAAACTTCAGGGTTCGGTCAACAGCGGTCTAGACCAGCCTGCGAATTTGCTTAATCAGCGCAGTTTATACAATGCGTATTTGTCGGATCGGCGGAAAGGCGACGAGGATCGATTTCTTCTTCACATGTGGCGCAATAGCCGTAATCGCCTGAATCAATGCGACATAAGGCAGCCTCAATCTCCAGGAGCTGATGCTGGCGTCGTCGAGTAGATTCCTGAGCCATTTGTTGTGCCTGTATGGCATCCACTCGAGAAACCCTGCCAAGCCTAGTCTGATCCAACTCGACAGGTTCGCTAGCTTCCTTGGATGTTTCTTCCAATGCTTGAAGTTCTGATCTTAGGCGAAGCAGTTTTTGCCTGATCTCGCTAATCTCTTCTTCGTCCATCAGTTACCACATTCTATGTGCTCTTCAATCTGTATTGATAAATACTAGTGAGGATGTCCGTGCTCTATTTCTTCTCGTGTTGCTTCCCTGACGTTTTGTTTGTACCTAATTGGAAACGTGGGGTTGATTCGGTTTTCGACCGCTCGCTGCCCGAGGCGCCTTCCCTGAAATCAGACGTTCGTCAAGCTGGCTGGTGCATTCTTTAAGGTATGCCAGCACATCGCGTTTCTTACCGCGGCGGTATCCTGTAATTGGTGATCCCGGTCCGCTGATAACATAGCGGTACCAGTCTTTACCTGTCGCTCCATCTGGGCCCGTCGATCGCTCAAGCGATATCACTGCGCAGCTGCGAGACGCCTTTCTTTTTGACTGACGGTTATCTGACCTCGAGGTCATACTGATTCGGTCTAGCCTAATTTATGCGGCGTCTGGCTTTGTGGCCTTTACTACGCTCTTCCTCGAATTTGACCTTCAGGAAACTGCCCTCAAATGCCTTGCCATCTAGGCCAGCAATGGCGGCACGAGCCTCGTGCCCTTCCATTTCAAGAAAACCAAATCCTTTGCACCTGCCTGAAAACAAGTCCCTAACGAGCTTAATGGAATGCACTGTCCCGTAGTGTGAAAAAAGCTCTTGTATGGATTCTTCAGTGGAAGTAGACGGTAAACTGCCAACAAATAGTTTTTTCAAATTTAAATCTGCCCTCTTTGGGTTAAGAAAGTGAACCTCGCCTTACAAAGGCGGGGTCGGCACGAAATACCTAATTAACAGAACGTTTAGACTTGAACGTTTGCTGCTTGTGGGCCTTTGGGTCCATTTACCACGTCAAAGGTCACTTGCTGGCCCTCAGCCAGGGTGCGAAATCCTTCGCTGGCGATCGCTGAGAAGTGAACAAACACATCTTTGCTACCATCGGAGGGAGTAATAAAGCCGAAGCCCTTGGATTCGTTAAACCATTTAACGGTTCCTGTTGCCATAATGATTACCTCATCAATAAAAAAATAAACGTGTTACACATTTTACGAGGTAATTAACAGGAGAAAACTTAGAAAAGAACTTCTGACAAAAACCAAGATAGAATGTAGCGTAATTGGATGTTGCCATTTATAGCAACACCTGTCCAATTTTATATAGGGTGCGAAGTCAGTATTTCAAGGCATTATCGAAGGTTTATATTGTGTCCGCGACGACGCTCCCGGCCAAAGAAGCGGACCTTCACCTGCGTATCTGTTGAAGAGCGGGGCTAAAATGATGCAATGTCTGTCCGCTTAAATCTTTAAAAATGTCTATTTATTGTACTTTAAGGGGACCTGTGCCTGGATCGGTCGAATCAAATTACGAGAAGAAGTACTAGTTTGATTCACATAACTTTCACCCAAATGGAAAGCAGAAGTTAGCTCAATTGACTGGAAATCGGCTGTTAGTTGATTGCAGTCATCTTAAGCGTTGGTAATTCTTGACCATAAGAGGAAGAAGACAAGGAGTTGTGACAGCGGGCCAAGGTGACCGTCGCTAGGACAGGTAGAGCATAAGCCGAAAATAAAGAATGAATGTTGCTATGTATAGGGATACAAGACAAACTGAAACTATAATTTTATGGGGTATCGTTCCTTTCCACGGCATACAGCAAGTCTACATCTATGACCGTGAGAAAGTGTTGATGTGAGTCAATCAGGAAACGGGCTAATTGGATATCGGTGAATTTTTCTACAAAGCAAGTGAACGTTATTTCTTCGGTGTAACTTTTTTAAATAAAAACGGTCTGGTATCAGCCCAAAAGCAGGAATATGCTCGGCACATAGGCAATATCGGAGGGAGCGAAAAAGATGGAGCAATCCAACGACTTTCACGAAGTAACCACGCAACGCCAGAAGGCGCCGGTCAAGGTAATTGCTGTGGATCTCGGTGGTGTGTTGTTTGCCGAAGGCTGTTCCGAGGCGGCTGACGTACTGTCTCGGCAGCATGGGTATGCTAAAAACATCGTGCTTGGTGTTTTGCGTTCGCCCGAGAGTATTGCTCTTAGAAAAGGACTGACCTCAGATAAGGAGTTCTGGACGTGGGTGCAGGGCAGTTTGCCAGAGCATTATGACGCTCAGACTATCCAGAATGCTTGGTACGATGGCTATCTGCTCGATGAAGACGTTCTGGAACTTTTACAGCAGCTTAAATCTCGATACACGCTTCTTGTATTCTCTGGAAACATTAAAAGCCGCGTTGATTATCTGGACAGAAAGTACGACTTCAGAAAGTATTTTGATGAGGAGGTCTATTCGTTCGATCACGGTGTAAACAAACCGGATAAAGAATTTGTGCATGTCATGATCGAGAAGGCAGGCTGCATGCCCAATGAAATCGTTTACATTGACGACCAAGTATCCGCCACGGCTCCGGCACAGGCACTAGGAGTAAAAACCATAATATATAGACGTGGAGAAATCCGAAGACTACGAGAATCGTTGTCGCGATTAGGCGTGGAGCTGTGCTCTGAATAACCGGCAGTTCACTGGTTGCCTGCTCTTGTAAACCTTTAATATGCGTCCGGCTATTACCTACAAGGTCCCCCCCAACGCCACCGAAATCGCTTCACCGCTTACGCCGCTGGACTCCTCGGAGGCAAGAAAAGCGATCACCTCAGCCACCTCCTGTGGGGTGACCACGCGGCCCGGAGGATACATCCGTGCGCGTTCGGACCAGATTTCATCGGCTGTTACACCACGCTGTTCAGCCTCGGCCGCGGCCGACCTTTCTGCCATCTCGGTTCGTACCCAGCCCGGTAGCACGGCATTCGAAGTTACGTTATAGGGACCACCGTCCTGCGCCACAGAGCGCATTAGTCCGAGTAAACCACTCTTTGAACTGTTGTAGGCACCGCTCGCTTTTTCAGCAACATTTGCTGCGGTCGAACTCGTGAACACAACCCGCCCATAACCCCGATCTACCATGCCTCCAAGCACCAAACGCGCGAGGTAGAATGGGCCATTGAGGTTGATATTAATAGTTTCGTGCCACAACAATGGGTCCTGTTCCCAGATCACTCGTTCATGGGCAGAGCCGATGCCGTGGTTACAGACGAGTATTTCAATAGGGCCTAAGTGGTTTTCCGTTCTGGTCACGGCATCTTCGCAACCGTCCCGACTGCCCAAATCCGCCACGACATAGTCTAGGCCCAGCGCCGCCAGTTCGGATTCGCTGCGCGCTGTCACCATCACATGCGCCCCTCTCTGCGCCAGCAACTGTGCGGTTACCTTCCCGATCCCACGCCCCGCGCCCGTTATCAGGGCGACCCGTCCTTCAACTCCTGCCACTATCGCGATACTCCGTTACTGGTTCTCGCCATATTCAACAAATCACCCGGTCGTTCGATGGTTTGGATGATGAGAATAAACCATACAGCTCTAGATCGAAAAGGCTTCTTGCAACACATGGTTTACGCTGGTATCCATTACGAACCTTCGTCCCACTTTAAACTCAGGCGACCTCCACCTTCACAGGCTTAATCTCCTTATACATGATTGTTAAAGGCTTTTTCTTAGCGAAGGTGATGATCCGGGTTCCCGGCGGATAGTAAAAATGGCTGGTGAGACAGAGGTGTACATCTTTCTTAGTGTTGATAAATTCCTTGAAATTGCTGAGTCCGTGCCTATCTTCTTCAAGGGTAATGGGAATTCGATGCTCATTAAGCCTGATCTCGGATTGGTGTATGCTAACCAGAGGTATATCTTTATCTTTACCCAGCAGTTCATGGAAGACAATCCGTTTAAGCTGTGGGGACAGGATAAAACCGATCTTCGATTCGCCGAACAGCCAGTTGATCTCCTTGTTCTCATCATAGTATGTATCGTGTTCACCGAATGCGACGCACCATCCCTTGTAGTAGGCGGAATAACGTCTAATTTGACGGCTATAACTCATGCTGTAACACAGCTAAATAGCAAATACACCGGTATCGCCGAACACTTAAACCGTCGTCCCCGGTGTTTTCAATAACGAATTTTATTTATCGCCTATTCTCAGGTTTGAGCGCACTCTCTTGATCATAAATATACTTTTTTGATTCCTGAATTGCGGCGTCCTATGTTGTATTCGGAAATGTTTACTGGAAAGTACCCGAGACCCTCGTTAGTTTGTTAAGGGGCCCCTTGATCTCAAGGCCCTTTTTAGTTAAGGCCTAAAGTCGAAATTGGCACTAACTGCCCGAGGCATATCCGGTCTTTGAATGCGGACTTTAATAGAATATTTATCCCAGCCAGTCATCTGGACGTAATTACCATAGCTAATCTTTTCGTTTATTTTCATTCGTTCGAGTTCTTTCGACTTGTCGCCCATGAAAGGGTCTTTGACTATAACCTCAACCTGCGCATCCGTAATTTGGTCATTAGTCTCATTGTCTAGGAGCGAAACGTTTACGTGGTAGTATCCCGTACCACTTGGAACGCCTCCATGCATCTCCCTTTCCTCGGATGATGCGGATCCTGCTGGTACGATGCCTAAATAAACATCCATTCCCCCGATCACTTTGTGATAGGGGTCAGATGCTTTACTCGACGTGACCGGGGGACTCTCCTTTACTGGGGTACTTGTTGGGGCGAACAAATAAATAACCGCATTCCTTAATTCATCATCGGTGAGATTAACCATACCACCACGAGGAGGCATACCACCGTGCCCATTAATCGCGGAAAGGACCAATGCGTCTAGCCCTTGCTGGAGTCGTGGCAGCCAAGCAGTCATGTCGCCGATTTTGGGGGCGCCGCCCTCACCCGTTTGATGGCATTTTGCACACTGTGCCTGCGCGATCTGTTCTCCACTGTGCTCAGCACGGGAAGCGCTTTTGTCGATAGGCATCGTCCATGCCCCACCAGACTGATTAACCATATAAGTGATTGCGAGTTTAATTTCGAAATCAGTAACGCCTGGATTACCACCATGCGCCGGCATTTGTCGGATGCCATTGATCGCATGTTGCGTAAGAGTGGTAAGTCCTTGAGATGCGCGCTTGATCCACGCCTGTGCGTCACCTATTTTGGGAGCGCCTTGAATACCTTCATCGTGACAAGCGGAACATACAACATCCACCACCTCTTTACCGCTGCGGTCGCTAGCCTGTGCCTTTGCGTCTTGCCTGGCTATCAGAGCGACGATAGTAAAGATGGCTACCAACATCGCTTTCGCTATCTGGGTTCTTGACGACTGCATCTTTCAAGATGGGGACATTGCCCGCTTCAAGAAACATTTCGATACTATCACTGTTTGATGATCTACCCCTTGATCTTCATCAATATGTCTGCACGTCGTAATGATGAGGGGAGGAGGCGCCAGACGCAGTTACAAAGGGTTAAACCATATTCGAACCTTGGTCAAACCTGCTCTGGACTACTTTCCTGCAGGGTAGATCCGACTCCAATCTTTTTTCATGTCTACAACAAGCCAACCCTGCTGCTTTGCTTCATCGAGTGCCTTGGCGAGCTGTCCGATATGTGAATCGCGGTCGTACGCCCACTCTCGTTCGGCATCTGTATGGCGAATGATGACGCCCAAGCGTTTACCCTTTCCTGCAGTCGTCCATTGCAGCATCTGCAAGTCGCCGTCAGAGTTGCCAAAGGCTGCGATCGGCCGACGGCCGATGTGTTGATTGATCCCGACCGGTTTGCCGGTCTTGTCGTCGATAAAGTTAATTTCTGGAAGCCGCAACAACACCGGCTTGCCGTCACGCATCTCAAATTTCGTCTTGATACTGGAGCCCACTACCTGTTCCGGGGGCACGCCATAGACCTCTTCCGAAAAGACCCTTAAGAACTCGATGCCCCCGCCGGATACGATGTAAGTCTTGAAGTCGTTGGCGCGCAGATACTCAAGCAGCTCCAGCATCGGCTGATAAACCATTTCCGTGTAGCGCTTACCGGTCTTGGGATGCGTGGCCGTCGCCAACCACTCGGACGCTACAGCCTCGAACTCCGCCGTAGTCATGCTGGCATGGGTGGTCATGACCATATCGAGCAGTGCCTTCTCGCCTCCGGCAAGGGCCGCCCTAAGATCGTTTTCCAGCACCCCTTTGAACGGTTGCTTTTCCTTCCATTCGGGGTGCTCCGGCGCCAGTGCTTTTACCCGGTCTACCGCAAATAAGAGCTGGAAGTAAGCGGGCTTCTCGGCCCACAGCGTACCGTCGTTGTCGAATACAGCGATGCGCTCAGCGGGTAGAACGAAGTCCGGGCCGCCCTCCTTAGTGACGGTATCGACGAATTCAAGAATCGTGGTCCGGCTAGTGCCGTCCTTCCACGAAGGCAGCGGCTCGGCTGCTGCCCCGAACTGTGCTACGGCGGATCCGCTCATCAATATAAAAAATGCGATGATGAATACCGCATGCTTTGTTTTCATGTTTCTTGTCCGGAGAAACCTTGGCCGCCGCCTGCCATGTAGACGGCGGCCAGCGTCATAATTGATCACCCACCTCTTGCAGCGTTCTCGATCTGTTCCTGTATCTTCTCCAAATTGAACGAGCCAGGAGTCTGACTCGGTGGATACTCGGCCAGCGTCTGAAGGAACTTACCAGCCAACTGCTGCATGGGCACCAATACGTAAGCCCGGTCTAGGAACCAATCGTGGTACGTGTTCGAGTTGTGCTGAGCTTTCTCGAAAGGGTCGCGGCGCAGGTTGAACAGCAGCGGTATACGCAGCTCGGTGAACGGCTCGCGCCAGATCTGAAAAGTCTCCGCGCGGTTCTCCTGGAACACGGCCTTCCAGTCACCCAGGCGAATCGCGACGACCGCACCATCGTCGTTCACGTAGATAAACTCCTTACGAGGCGATGCCTTGATGTTCTCGCTCAAGTCCTTGTAACTGTCGGCTTGCGACAGGTACTCGTTCATGTCGTAGCCGTCGAGGTGCTGGCGGTAGGTGCGCCCGATGGCCTCGTAGCCGTCGAGCATGTCTTCCTTCAAGTCGCCCTTACCTGCGGCGGCAGCGAAAGTGACCATCCAGTCCTCGTGAGCGACGATGCCGTTGACCGTCTCGCCGGCCGGGTACTTCGCAGGCCAACGCACGAACGCAGGCACACGGTAAGCGCCTTCCCAGTTGCTGTTCTTCTCCTTACGGAAGAGGGTTGTGCCGGCGTCCGGCCAGGTGTTGTAGTGCGGGCCGTTGTCGGTCGAGTAGAAGACGATGGTATTGTCGGCGATGCCCAGTTCATCCAGCAGGTCGAGCAGCTCGCCGACGTGCATGTCGTGCTCGACCATGCCATCGTGATACTCGTTGCCGCTGCGACCGGCGATACCGGTGTGTTCTTCCTTCACGTGCGTGCGGAAGTGCATGCGTGTACCGTTCCACCAGGTGAACCAGGGTTTGCCGGCCTCGTGCTGGCGCTGGATGAAGTCTTTGGCCGCGGCGGTCGTCTCATCGTCGATGGTCTCCATGCGCTTCTTCGTGAGCGGGCCGGTATTCTCGATCATCTGCGTGCCGTCGGCGTTAGCCTTGGACTTGATCACGCCCCGAGGTCCGTATGTTTCGAGAAACGTGCGCCCGTCGGGCATGATGAAATCGCGCGGGTAGTCCCGATTCTCCGGTTCTTCCTCAGCGTTGAGATGATAGAGGTTGCCCATAAACTCATCGAAGCCGTGGTTGGTGGGCAGGTGCTCATCGCGGTCACCGAAGTGGTTCTTGCCGAACTGGCCAGTCGCGTAGCCTTGCTCCTTGAGCACGGCGGCTATGGTAATGTCCTGTTCCTGCCAGCCCTCCGCGGCGCCTGGCAGGCCCACCTTGGTCATGCCGGTGCGGACGGGAACCGTGCCGCCGATGAATGCCGCGCGTCCCGCAGTGCACGACTGCTGAGCGTAGTAATCGGTGAAGGACACGCCTTCTTTGGCGATACGGTCTATGTTGGGCGTTTCGTAGGCCATCATGCCGCGGTTGTTGTGGCTGATATTCCAAGTGCCGATGTCATCACCCCAGATGACTAGAATGTTGGGTTTATTGTCTTGCGCAAAGGCCCATAGCGGCGACAATATAAACACCGTTAAAAAGAACAATATAAAACTCTTTTTGCTCATTACCCGTCTCCATCGATTTTTCGGACTAACTTTTTATTTCATTTAAAGATGGTCTAAGACTGCATCTAACACCTTAGACAACATGTGCGGATCTTCAGTGAAAAAGAATGCCGGAGATTATATTTATACAATGGAGAATTGTTTGTTTAAAACGACATAATAGAGTCTCAGTTTGTTGATCAAACGTTCAGACACACCGTTGTAGGAGGTCGTCCTGAAATTTAGTTAGGACAAATGGGAGTCAATGACGATTGACTCCCCTTGTTGTTTCTGCAAACAAACCGATCGCATCTTTGTATATCCGGAGAGAGCAATGAGTACAATCACAAGGATCGAGCTTAAAGCCTTTCGATTCCCTCTGAAAAACATCGCACTCCGCAACGGGTGTGGTCAATCATCCGGACTTGTGAAATTATAATTAAAACCAGGTTGCGCCGCCGCATAGAACCGAAATCACCCAGTAATGTTGAAAAATTGGGAGATTGGTATGAATAGGAAGGTTCTACTGGTGGCTTCCATTTAAGAGCCAATCATCCCTAAAAGTTCAACGCTTGGTATATAGGTTTAGTAGTCGTAGCGGTTATGAAGTTTGCAGGAAAAAACTTTAACGAGTTGAATATCGCGGTTGCTTTTCTTTCGGCGATCTTCCTTTTCGGTTGCACTGTCTTTGACAAGGAACACGTGAGCACAGAAGAAGTACCCTTAATACTGGGGGCCAAACCCAACCCAGTGTCTCGATGGAGAAATACTTGCGTAGTAGAAACCGAACAGCAGTTGCGCAGTGTGGACCGAACTCCTGTAGTGCATGAATTCTGGTATCAAACCCCCTCTTTTGATGCCCCACTGTTTCCTCCCAATCTGACTCAGCGGGGTTTAGCCACCATGAACCGGTGCCACATCCAGGGTACGTACAGACTTCGAGCTGACGGCTACATGGTGTTCAGTGCCAATTCTCAAGACCGACCACGCGGTGAAGGCAACAGGAAATGGGCGTTGAACAATTGCCCTTCTTTACCTACCTCGATGGGCGGTGGGGCGCATCTGTTTGTAGTCAACCTTGGGGGCTATACGGCTAAACCCGGTTATGCGTGGCGGGATCAGGTAGATTCGAATGAGGAAACGCCCACCACCCAGCATATAGTCAAGAACGTTCTACTCAGCGTTGATGATGACGTTCAGCCACCTGATGTGGGTAGCCTGGAGGATCTCTGGCACCCCGGTGGAATCGACGGTGTAGGGGACTTCGTGTATGTCGGTTTCGACGACAACATTAACCACAAATCATATCTTAAAGTGTTTGATATGGCTGACCCCATAGCCCCGGCGCTTGTTGGAGGTCGGGGTTTTGTGGACCATATGTCCCAGGCATTTGGTGTCACCGATCTACCCGATGGCAGGATTTTACTGGCGGTGGTCGATACCAACCAGGATGAATGGCGGATTCATTTTTACGTAGAAGACACGACCCCGGGCTCGGGCGAAATCATCCGTCACCAATTTACCAAAGCCGGTATCTGGAAAGAAAGCGCCGACATTGGTCAAGATTCGCAGACTGGATTTCCGTTCCTGAAATACCAGAGCTTGGCTCTGTTGCGTGAATGCGGAAGCGATGATGTTTTCCTAGTTGGCGTCCACAATGATCGCCGTTTGCGCTGCGGCGGACTGATCGAAGTACCTGGATTTAAAGCACCGACACGAGTGGATCTGTATCGAATACATTTTCCAGGTGACTTCGGTCCTAGCGCTCCGTTTAAGTTAGAGGCAGTCCTACGTCGCAACATGCGGGACCAAAACGGTGAAGGTTGTGCCGGTGCAACAGCCCATGTTACGCCTGAGGGCCAGATCCTGGCTTACACCATAGAGCACGGTGGTAGTCGTCAAATCGATGCAGGCCAGTATCCGGAGGGGCTGAAACGATGGGTAGGGAAGGTTCGTTTCTACGAATACAGCACTCGCGTTGCCATGGCCCGTCTTGTCGATGGTGATAGCGTGAACCAAGCTGAAGATCTCTGCCCCGATGCTGCAGAAGATATGGACGGATTTAACGATGGTGATGGTTGCCCGGACGAAGATAACGACGCCGATGGTATTCTCGATGCAATGGATCGTTGCCCGAATAAAATGGAGGATGAGGATGGGATTAATGACGGAGATGGTTGTCTCGAGAAAGAGAAAGAGGAATTTATCGGCAAGCGGGTAGTGATTTCTCACGAACAGTTGTTCAACCAAACAGATGAATTCGAGCTTTCAGATGCAGGTCTGTTCTTGACGACTGGCTTAGTGAACTGGTGGCGAGAAAATGGAGAAGGCGATGTCTGTGTTCTGGCCCACACTAATAACTATGGTAATCCTGAAGCTGAACAGGCTGAGACTGAAAAGTGGGCTGATATTGTCGAAAGGACATTGGTGGATCTGGGCGTGCCGGCCAAACAAATCAACGCCCGGGGATATGGTTCAAGCAAACCGGTTATTGCACCCTCTGATCCTGATGCAAAACGCTTGAATATCAGAATAGAATTTGCACAGTGTATTTTGTAGGCGGCGTCATGGTTCTTTATTCAGTAATACCGCTTGCGGTTCTAAGCGGAACTAAGGCGATTGCTACGACTGTTGTAAATCCCAATCTAATCCCAATTTAGGCATTAGCTCCATAAACGGATCGGGATTCAGTTCTTCGACGTTTACAAGTCGTTGTACGTTCCAGTCGCCTCGGGTGACGAGAAGCGCAGCCGTTACCAGTGGTACAGCGGTTGTATATGAAATCGCCTGTGATCCGATCTCTTTGTAGCATTCCTTATGGTCACAAATGGTATAGATGAAAACTTCCGTATCTTTCCCACTTTGAGAACCCTTAACAAGGCAGCCTATGCAAACCTTACCGGAGTAGTCTTTTGCAAGGGATGAAGGTTCTGGTAATACCGCTTTTAATAGTCTTATTGGAACTACCGCGTTGCCTTCTACGTCTACCGGTTGATTTGACAGTAGACCAAGCTCCTTTAACACCTTAAAGCAATTAATGTATTGATCGTTGAATCCCATCCAGAACTCTATGCGCTTCGACGGAATATTAAACGGTAGGGAATGAAGTTCATCATGACCCATCGAATACACTTTATGCTCCCCGAGTTCTGGAAAATCGTACGTCATCGATTTCGAATGATGGGGGATACTTACAAAATCACCGTTTTCCCAGTAGATCACATCTTCCATGATTTCCCTTAGATTAGTTTCCGGATCAAAATTCGTAGCGAAAAAGCGGCCATGATTCCCGGCATTAACGTCCATGATGTCAATCGTATCTACGGTGTCAATAGTATGTTTATGCACATAAGCGCAAAAGGCATTTACCGCACCGGGGTCGAAACCAATACCCAGGACGCCGGTAATTCCACTTGCACTAAAGGCATCCCTATATTTCCACTCATAGTTAGCGTACCAAGGGGGTTGCTCATTGATATATCCTTCTTGCTCGTAGACCGCGGTATCCAGATAGTGTGCACCGGTCTCAAGGCAAGCCTCCATAATGGTCTTATTGCAGTAAGGGCTGGCAACATTCAGCACAAGCGTTGATTGGGTACTGTTAATCAAGGCTGCGACCTGCTCGGTATCCATAGCATCAACTTGAGCTGTAGATATTTCGCGATTTTGAATCTTTGCGTTTCCTTTTTCTTTTATGGCTTCGATTACGGCTTCACATTTGTATAAGGTCCTCGAAGCCAAACATATATCACCCAGTTCATCATTATGCTGGGCACATTTATGAGCGGTGGCAGCACCAACTCCACCTGCACCAATAATCAAGGTAGATGGCATAGTAATTTTTTATACGCTAGGACAGCCGATTCCGATAGTCATCGTAATCAAACTCGCGGACGATCCTAATCTTCTCAGTATCCGTATCCCGTACTGCAATAGTCGGCAGGCACACCCCATTAAACATTGTATTTTTTACCATGGTGTAACACGCCATATCTTCGAATACGACCCGTGAACCGGATTCTAGAGGTTCAGTGAAAGAATACTCGTTTATATCATCTCCAGCCAAACACGTAGGGCCACCAAGTCGATAGGTGTACGGGTATTCGTCAGGTCTTCCCGCATCTACGATATCTGGTCGGTACGGCATCTCTAGAACATCCGGCATATGTGCTGTAAATGAGACATCAAGCACTGCAGTGTTATTTGGTAATACATCTAACACGGAGGCAACTAGGACGCCCGCATTCAATACAACTGCCTCACCCGGTTCTAAAAATACATCGACATTGTAGCGGTCTTTGAAATTAGTAATCAGTTTGCATAATCGATCGGTGTCGTAATCATCACGTGTGATATGGTGACCACCACCAAAGTTGACCCAATCCATGGCCTTAATGAATCTGCCAAACTTTTGCTCAACCACTGCCAGAGTTCGTTCAAGCGCATCAACATTATGTCCACACAAAGTGTGGAAGTGGATTCCGCTGATTCCGTCAAGCGCTTCCGGCTCGAAGTCATCAAGTCGAACCCCAAGCCTTGACCCGCTGCGGCATGGGTCGTACAGGGGGACGGATACTTCCGTGTGTTCAGGATTGATCCGAATGCCGCATAGGGTTCCCCGGTCAGTTTGCAAGACAGTGGGTTTAAAGTGTTCCCACTGGGAGAATGAATTAAAGATCACGTGTCCGCAATATCGTAACAATTCATCAATCTCGGTCTCACGATAAGCCGGTGCGCAAAGATGCACTGAGTCACCGAATTCTTCAAATCCAAGTCGGGCTTCAAAGAGCGAACTTGCTGCAGTACCGCTGAGATATTCTTTGATGATTGGAAAGACGCTGAACATTGCGAAGGCTTTCAACGCCAGTAGGATATGGCATCCAGTTTGATTCTGTACCTCCTGAAGAATTTCAAGATTCTCACGTAACGCGCCTTCATCTAAAACATAGCAAGGTGTTTGGATATCGTGAATTGCAGTATTCATCGATTGATTTTCATTTGCACAGGCATTCGCTGTTAATACTAACTAAATCTCATAGATTTTGTCGCTCGAATCTAACGACGGTTTGGAGTCGACTCCCGATATGGCTGGTGCATAGTAGTCAGATTGAGGCCAAATGTCATAGAGGAAGTCGAAATTGGTCACGCATGAATTTTCACTATTATTTGAGTATTGTTACGCGACAACCTTTCTCGGTGAACCGCGAAATTAGTAATAGGACGGAAGAGGGTTTAAAAGCTATGCGCCATTTGATTGACCTTAACAAATTCCCCATCGACCAACCGGGGCACATTGAATACCAATCCCTGGTGGACCGTTGCAGAAGAGATCTTGACACACTGGGTAACTACAGCTTGGACGGGTTTTTGAAGCCGAGTGTGTGCGAGGCGGCAGTGAATGAAATCGCACCAGTCATGGCACGGGAGTCATTTACCCACAAGCGCAGCCACAACATCTATTTTCTGGATGAGGTTCCGGGCCTGGATCCCGATCACCCCGCCCTTAAAAAAGTCCAAACAATAAACCACACTCTTTGCGCCGATCAGATTGACGGCCAGATTGTGATGCAGGTCTATGAATATGAACCTCTGGTCAGGTTTATTGCGGACACCATGAACAAGAACGAGCTGTTTCTCATGGCAGATCCTCTAGCCCGAGTCAACGTGCTCAGTTACCGCTCCGGTGAAGCGCTGAACTGGCACTTTGACCGGTCGGAGTTCACGGTAACGCTACTGTTGCAGTCCGCCGAAGGAGGGGGTGCATTCGAATACCGGCCCAACTTACGTGCTGACGACGATCCCAATTACGACGGTGTTGCCCGGCTGTTGGAAGGTAAGGACCCAGGGAAGCGGGTACTGGAGCTTAAACCTGGGACGTTAAATGTCTTTCGGGGCAAGAACACTGCTCATCGACTGACCTGTGTAGAAGGATCCAGGGACCGCATCGTCGCTGTTCTGTCCTACTATGAGCATGCAGGAAAACGATTTTCAAAAGAAGAACTAATCGGTTTTTTTGGCAGGGCTGAGTAAGTCGGTGTTAAAAACGCCATGTTCACACTCACGATCGGAACAGACGGTTCAATCGGTACCGTCAGGTCGTCATCTACCGGCCAGGTCTTGAGCCGAGTCCATCGGGTTGCTATTTCTACTTAGGAAATCTCTGAATAATCGCGGCGAGGGCGCCGCTCCTACAGTAGGAGGC
>JASJAT010000086.1 GCA_030066885.1 Arenicellales bacterium
CCATGTACCATGGTAGGTGCGTAGCCATCCAAAGCGCTTAAAATAAAGGCGGATAACAACAACACCGCCCCGACAAACCCCACGTATTGCCGGCGTTGGCCCAACACCAAATCCTGGCGCAGCTTTTTGATTTCGTCGACTTGATTTTGGTTAGCCAGGTCTGCATGGTTCAGCTTGTTCAGCAAGTCGTGGGTAAGCCCCGGTACCCGCGGTAACATGTGACTCCACTTTGGCAGTTCTCGTTTCAGTTCACTCACAAAAGCCTTCGGCCCCACTTGCTCTTCCATCCATTTTTCCAGAAATGGTTTGGCCGTCTCCCACAGGTCTAGTTGTGGATACAGCTGTCGTCCCAGTCCTTCGATGTTGAGCAGCGTTTTCTGTAGCAATACCAGTTGTGGCTGAATAGGCATCTCAAACCGACGGGCAACCTGAAACAGCTGCATGACAAAGCGAGCAAAAGAGATCTCATTAATGGGTTTGGCAAAGATCGGCTCACATACCGTGCGAATAGCCGCTTCAAACTCTTCAGTACGGGTTTGCGGCGGCACCCAGCCTGCCCTAAGGTGTGCATCCGCCACCGCTCGGTAATCTCTATTAAAGAAAGCCAGGAAATTTTCCGCTAAATAGCGCTTGTCAGAATCACTCAAACTACCAACGATGCCAAAATCCACTGCGCGGTACTGCCCTTCCTTGGTGACGAAAATATTGCCGGGATGCATGTCGGCGTGAAAAAAGCCGTCGCGGAATGCCTGGGTGAAAAAAATCTCCACCCCATTGTGTGCTAACTGCCGCATGTCTATTCCCGCCGCTTTCATCTCCTCAATATTGCGGATAGGAATGCCATCAATGCGCTCCATGACCATCACATCTTGACGCGTGAGTTCCCAGTACACTTTCGGTACATAGACTATGGTTGAATCCTTGAAGTTTGCCCGTAATTGACTCGCGTTAGCAGCCTCGCGACGCAAATCCAATTCGTCATGGATGGTTTTGTCGAATTCGCCGACAATTTCAACCGGGCGTAAACGCGGACCCTGATCCCAGTATTGCTCTGCCAGTTTTGCCAGGGTGTAGAGCAGAGACAAATCTCTTTCGATGACTTGGTGTATATCCGGCCTTAAGATCTTTACCACCACCTCAGTTCCGTCCTCCTTGAGTTGGGCGAGGTGCACCTGGGCTACCGAAGCCGCTGCGATCGGCTCATTGTCGAACGAGGCGAAGTGCAGTTCCAACGGCTCGCCATAGGCTTGCGTTATCAGGCGGCGGGCGTATTCACCGGAAAACGGTGCGACCTGGTCCTGCAGTTTGGCCAGTTCCCGGGCAATGTCTTCTGGCAGTAGATCGGGCCGAGTCGACAAAACCTGTCCAAACTTGACGAAAACCGGGCCCAATTCCTCCAGAGCCTCGCGCAAGCGGACGCCCCTTGGCACTTGATCGCGAGCACCCCAGTGCCAAGGTAACAGGTTGAGAATAAATCGATATGGCCGAAAAAGATGAAGGGCGACAACAAATTCGTCGAGCCCGTGTTTGACGAAAACCCGAGTAATCTTTAGAAGGCGAAATAGCTGTTTAGAACGAAACATCAACTAATGAGCGATCTTATTCTCTTGACCCGCTGCTCTAGTCGCTCTACGTCTGCACGCAGGACATCGGTTCGCTCGATGAAATCGTCAACACGCCAGCTCGGGACCAGGAGTCTGCTTTCTTCAACCATATAGTCCCGAATGTTAAGGCGGAAGCTTTGGACGGTATCTTTCGTCCATGCTCGAATTTCTCGAGCTCCTCTGCCAATTTGGTGGGCCGCGATGTCACCGACATAGCGGGATGTCAGCTCTTCTAAATCAATATCCAGCTCTCTGATCAGCTTTTGGAAATCTTGGGCGAGCTCCGCATCCCCTTCGATCGTAACCCGTTTATCAATAAACATCTGATTGTCAACGCCTTGCTGCTTGAGACCAAACTGGGCGAAGGCTAGTGGCGTGCCACGCAGTGTTATATCGACTGGCCCCGACCAAGCGCTCTTAATCTGCACTCCTTCTTGGTTGGGTATAAAAAACAGCTCCAAACCAATTACTCGTATATCCAACCTAATCACTTTGCCATCGAGGGAAGACAACTTGCGTCTGGTCTCAGGATCAAACTGGAGCAAATAGTTACCCGTAGTTTCAAGAATGCCTTCAATCATAACTAAGTTAAAAAGCGTAAAGATTAAAGATAAAAGTGAAAATTTGAATATCGACCTAAATACAATCTATTGGAAGACAGATTCTTTGGACTTTCAACTTTCAACCTTATTCTTTTCAAAATTTGTAACCGGTATGAACAGCCACTATGCCACCGGCAAGATTGTTGAAACCAACCCGTTCAAACCCCACTTGCTCCATGGTCGCCTGCAATTCGTCTTGTGTCGGTTGTTGACGAATCGACTCAATCAAATACTTATAACTGGCTTCATCCTTGGCAACTAATCTACCAAGCTTAGGCAATGCGCCAAATGAATAGATATCGTATATTGATGCCAGTATTTTGCTGGTAGGCTTAGAAAACTCCAGCACCATTAATCTGCCACCCGGACGCAAGCATGCAAACATTGAAGCCAAAGCCCGTTCTTGCCGGGTGACGTTGCGTAATCCAAACCCTATACAAATACAGTCAAAATAATTGTCAGTAAAAGGTAGTCTCTCAGCGTCCGCTTGAACGTAATACACATTACCAACCAGCCCTTGGTCGACCATTCGCTTCCGACCTTTCTGTAACATGGATGCATTGATGTCAGTAAGGATCACTGCACCGTTGGGTCCCACTTTACGCGCAAACTGGGTAGCCAGATCCCCGCTGCCGGCCGCCACGTCTAAAACACGATTCCCCTCGTGTACACCACTGGTACGCACTACAAAGCTTTTCCAAAGGCGATGAGAACCCAGAGACATTAAATCGTTCATCAAGTCGTATTTATCAACAACGGAGTCGAATACCCCCCGAACCAGGGTAGCCTTGTCCTCTTCCGAAACTTGCCTCGAACCGAAATGTGTCGTGGACTTACTCATCGATCATGCTTGCGTCATAGGATTGCTGTGTACGCTGATACCCTGCGTCGGCCAGACGTCGTATGTAATCCTTCCAATACGTGGATTTGTTTTTACCCAGATCGTAAAGCGTGTCCCATGAATAGATGCCGGTGTCGTGCCCGTCATCAAATTTGAACACAACGGCGTACGTTCCAACCGGTTCTATTGCCTCAATGTTCACTGTCTCCTTTCCAACCTGGAGAACCTCTTGCCCCGGACCATGACCACGTACTTCAGCAGATGGAGAGAACACTCTTAAATACTCGCACGGCAGCTCAAAGTGGCAATCGTCGTCGAAGGTTATTTCGACCACGCGTGATTTCTGATGGAGCTTTATATCTGTTGGTTTAGCCGTATTCACCATGTCGAGTTGCTTATTCGTTCAACCATTCGGCGACGGTTTCGGTGAAATAACTCAACACACCATCCGCACCAGCCCGCTTAAACCCGATCAACGCCTCCATTACCGTACTGCGGTGGTCGAGCCAGCCATTCTGGATCGCTGCACTCAGCATCGCGTACTCGCCACTCACCTGGTACACATAGGTCGGCACCGCAAAACACTCTTTCACTCGTCGCAGAACGTCCAGGTACGGCATTCCGGGTTTGACCATGACCATATCCGCCCCTTCCTCGATATCGAGCGCGACTTCCCTGAGCGCTTCGTCTGAGTTGGCCGGGTCCATTTGATAGCTGAACTTATTACCTGAACCTAACGCCGACGCAGACCCTACGGCATCCCTGAACGGACCGTAAAAGCTCGAGGCATACTTAGCGGAGTAGGCCAGGATTCTTAAGTTGCGATAACCTTCTCCTTCCATAGCCGCGCGTATCGCACCAATGCGTCCATCCATCATGTCAGATGGGGCAACTACCTGTGCGCCGGCGGCGGCATGTGAGACGGCTTGCTTTACCAGCACGTCTACTGTTTCGTCGTTAATGACATAACCTTCTTCATCGATAAGCCCATCTTGGCCATGGCTGGTGTAAGGGTCTAGGGCAATATCGGTGATTACTCCCAATTCAGGCACCGTCGTTCTCACCGCTGATACAGCCCGCTGGACAAGACCATTGGGGTTGAAGGCCTCTTCCGCACCCGGGGTTTTCTTGTCGTTGCCAACCACCGGGAACAGCACCATTGCGGGAACACCCAATGAATCCAGGTGCTTAGCTCTGTCGACCAACCTATCGATGGTCAGGCGGTGCACGCCCGGCATGGAAGGGACCGGTTCACTGCTATCATTTCCTTCTATCACGAAATAGGGCTGAATCAGATCCCCCGGTGTAAGCGCGGTCTCCCGCATCAATTTCCGGGAAAACTCATCACGCCGCATTCGCCGCATGCGCGTCGAGGGAAATTTTGTGGTTTGTTCAGACATCACACATTCATCAATGAGCTTTAGCGGCGTGTAGTGTGGCACGGTAACTTGCTCCTGGAAAGCCCGGTGAACAGCACCCGGGACCGCATTCTTTCTCACTGCCATGCGATTATGGGAAAATGGGCTTATTCTATTGACAACCAAACTCATGATACCGGATTTTTCCGAAATGGAATCGACCACCGTTCGAACGTTGTTGCAGCAACGCTTTAACAAAGTCGTCGAAATACACATAGCCGATGCAGAACTTAGGCTGGACAAAGCCTCTGACGAACTCACCGAGTGTCCTACTTTGTTTTTTCAAGAACGGGGCTGCAGTTTCGTGATCTTCAAGACTGGATTCAACCAGTTTCGCTGTCAATTTTTCTATGACCCCGCCGATCAATTCGGTACGGGTCGTACCTTTTATAATGATCTAACCGAATGCGTTGCTGCACTACTGCAGACCCAATCGGATCATGAACGCGAGCGTCAGGGAGTTGTTTCAGGCGCTACCGGTGCAGATCTACACTAGCCACTCAGTTTATTAACGTTATGACAGTAAAAAATGCATTTTATGCGCAATCAGGAGGGGTAACCTCGGTTATTAACACCAGTGCCTGCGGTGTCATTGAAACCGCTCGAAAAAACAGGCAGCACATAGGGACAGTGTTTGCCGGCTACAACGGCATCATCGGTGCATTGCAGGAAGATTTAATCGATACGGACCAAGAAAGCGATGACAGTATCGCCGCGCTGCGCTATACACCGTCTGGAGCATTTGGATCCTGTCGCTACAAGCTGAAGAGTTTGGAAGAGAACAAGCGTGAGTACGAACGCTTGATCGCGGTGTTTGAAGCCCACAACATTGGATACTTTTTTTATAACGGCGGTGGGGATTCCGCTGACACTTGTTTAAAAATTTCACAATTGTCCGAGACCATGGGCTACCCGATTCAAGCTATCCATGTCCCCAAGACGGTGGATAATGACTTACCTATCACAGATAATTGCCCTGGCTTTGGCTCGGTTGCCAAGTACGTGGCGGTCTCAACTCGTGAAGCCAGCTTCGACGTTGCGAGTATGGCCAAAACCTCGACCAAAATCTTTATTGTCGAAGTGATGGGCCGCCATGCCGGTTGGATAGCAGCAGCCGGAGGCCTTGCCTCGGATAGCCAAACTGAACTCCCAATCGCCATTCTGTTTCCCGAAATCACATTCGATCGTAACGCGTTCTGCAGACGGATTGATACATTAGTAAAGGAATATGGATACGCGTCGGTCGTTGTTTCCGAGGGCGTGCGTGATGCCGAGGGTAAATTCCTATCTGACCAGGGATTAACCGATGCATTCGGTCACGCTCAGCTTGGTGGTGTCGCCCCTGTTATTGCGAGCATGGTCAAACAAGATCTTGGTCACAAATACCACTGGGCCGTAGCTGACTATTTACAGCGCGCCGCCCGCCATATCGCTTCCCGCACCGACGTGGAACAGGCCTATGCTGTAGGTAAAGCAGCGGTAGAGATGGCATTGCAAGGCGAGAACGCGGTGATGCCGGCGATCATCAGGAAATCTAACAATCCCTACCAGTGGGTAATCGAAAAAGCATCGTTAGATCAAGTCGCTAACGTGGAAAAAATGATGCCCCGAGACTTCATCAGTGAAGACGGATTTGGCATTACAGAGCAGTGTCGACAATATCTTGAACCGTTGATACAAGGCGAAGACTATCCACCTTATCAGAACGGGCTGCCCACATATATACGGCTGAATAACGTTATGGTGGAAAAAAAGTTAGAGCCTTTTGACATTTAGCCGGCTATCGCTTTGCCAGCTTGGCTGTTTATAGGCTGATATGTATCTCCACCTCGACAAGGCATTCGGTTTAAAGCTCTACACAGATTTCAAGCCTTTCTAGTTCAGGGAAAAACGCCATAGGTAATCGACAAAGGCTTGGGTTTGATCCAGAGCAAGACTTTGGACTACCGATACGTGGAAAATCACAGCAACAGATGTATATAGTCCATGCAAGAAAACGGAGAGAAAGTGGGGCCGCATGCGGCTGTAGGCTGCATAAATTCCTTTTAATGGCCCAACACGCGGTGCTTAAACCTTTCGATGTGTGTAGCTTTCCCTAGATAGTCGACTACCTCGGGATCTGTCTTGTTCAGTGCCATCATCCGGGGTCTTGATATTATGCACGCCAGCAAACAACACACCTTAACAGTGGCATTTTTAAGTTTGATTCTATGCCTGCATTTTTCCATATCACCAACACACGCTCAGGAAGACGCGCTGAAACTATTTTTTTGGCAGGCCCCGACCATTGTGAATCCCCATCTGTCACCCGGAACAAAAGATCTGTCAGCGAGCCGCATCAGCTACGAGCCATTAGCGAGTTTTAACGCGGCGGGGGAACTGGTGCCTTTTCTCGCAGCCGAGATTCCATCCCTGGAAAATGGCGGAGTCGCACAAGACGGGCGTTCCGTGACGTGGCGGTTGAAACAAGGTGTCATGTGGTCTGACGGCCGTCCATTTACCGCTAACGATGTGTTATTTACTTATGAATATATTACTAATCCACAGGTAGCTGCGACCAGCAGGTCGGCATATGACCTTGTATATAGCGTGGAAGCACTCGATGATTATACGGTCAAGGTCAGCTTTAGCAGTCACAATCCAGTGTGGTCGATACCCTTCGTGGGCGTTAAAGGCATGATCATACCCCGTCACGTGTTTGAAGAATTCAATGGACCGAATGCCCAGGAAGCCCCTGCCAATCTGGTTCCCATTGGCACAGGTCCTTATCGTGGCCTGGAGTTTAAAGAGGAGGACATCCTCATCATTGGTGAAGACGCAGTCAGCACGGTCAAAATAATCTTCGAGTCTAATCCGTACTTCCGTGAATCGGGTAATCCGTACTTCAAGCGGGTCGAGCTGCAGGGTGGAGGCGGCGATGCCGTATTCGCCGCGAAATTAGTCGAGGATGGAGTGGTTGACTACGCCTGGAACCTTCAGGTGGACGAGGCAGTCCTAACCCGGATGGAAGCCAGTGGCAAAGGCCGCGCATTTGAGTTGCTGGGCGCCTGGGTGGAACGGATCATGATCAATTTCAGCGATCCCAACCAAGCAACCGAAGACGGGGAACGTTCGAGCCTGCAATTTCCTCATCCCATGTTCAGCGATAAACGTGTGCGACAGGCAGTTGCTTTCGCCATAGACCGGCAAGCCATAGCTGATCTCTACGGCCGGGGAGGCCGAGTTACCAGCAACATTTTAATGTCTCCCACGGGTTACCAATCCCCCAATACGTCTTGGACGTACGATCTAAACAAGGCAGCCACGCTCCTCGACGAAGCTGGCTGGTTAGACGAGAATGGCGATGGCGTGCGTGAAAAAAACAACCAACCCCTGCGTATTCTCTTTCAAACATCCGTAAACCCCGTACGCCAACAGACTCAGGCGATTGTTCAAAAGTCCCTGGAATCCATCGGTTTTGCTGTCGAATTGAAGAGTATCGATTCAAGCATCTTCTTCGGACCTATCACGGAAAACACAAACACTCGTCGCCACTTCTACGCAGACTTGGAGGAGTTTGCCTACAGCAACAAGAGCCCAGACCCCGCTGCCTATATGAAAGCTTGGACCTGCGAGGAGATCGCACAACGGGGGAACAATTGGGCGTCGTCGAACTGGGCCAGATATTGCAGTTCCGAGTACGATGCCGCTTATCAAAAAGCTGCGCAGGAGATCGACTTGGAGAAGCGGCAACAGTTGTTTATTCATTTGAATGATTTACTCATCAGAGACGCGGCCGTAATTCCACTCGTTCACTTGGTGGATTTTGGAGGAATCAGTGACGCACTAGTCGGATTGGATTTGACACCATGGGATGTGGATGTATGGAATATCAAAGACTGGAGTCGGAAGTGAACTGCGGTCTCGCATGAACTGGAATAGTTACCGCTGGGCGTTGAATTCTGGGTACTTCAGTCTTGCTGTGCTTGTTCTGCTCTGTACTCTGACGAGACCAATTCTGGCGGAAGAGAGCCGTGGTACCTGTGGCGAACTTCAGTTGCTGTTTTGGCAGGCACCCACCACTACCAACCCTCATCTATCGATAGGCATAAAGGATCTATCGGCCAGCCGGATCGTATACGAACCCTTGGCCAGTTTTGATGCTGAAGGTGAATTGATCCCGCTCCTGGCAGCTGAAATTCCATCGCTTGACAACGGCGGCGTCGCCACGGATGGCCGATCTGTAACATGGAAGTTAAGGGCAGACGTCACCTGGGCAGATGGTAAACCGCTCACAACCGACGACGTCTTGTTCACATTTGACTATGCCACTAACACCGATGTAGGAGCGACCAGCAAAGCCACGTACCGTTCTGTTGACCGAGTCGAGGTAATCGATGAACTGACGATTCGAGTGCATTTCAAGGATGTAACTCCTGCCTGGGCACTGCCATTCATTGGCGTCAACGGCATGATTATCCCTCGGCATCTGTTCGGTGATTACGCGAGTGCTAATGCCCAAGCTGCGCCTGGCAATCTTTTGGGGGTCGGTACGGGACCGTACCGGGTCGCGGAGTTCGTGAAAGAAGACATTTTGATTATCGGGGATGACGTGGTCAACACGGTTAAAATCGTCTACGAGCCCAATCCGTTTTTTCGTGAACCGGATAGACCCTGTTTCGCAAAAGTGGTACTCCGAGGGGGAGGAGACGCTTTGACCGCAGCCAAAGCCGTGCTTCGGGATGGGGTAGTCGACTATGGCTATAACCTGCAAGTCCCAGTAGACACTCTGCAGGAGCTCGAAGCGGAGGGCAAGGGCACATTGATCGCACCCCCTACTGCCAAAACCGAGCGGATAATGATTAACTTTACCGATCCCAACCGTGCGACCAGCGAGGGTGAATACTCGAGTGTGGAGTTCCCTCACCCATTTTTGACCGATAAACACGTACGCCAGGCAATCAGTTTAGCTGTCGACAGACAGGCTGTTGCCGATCTATACGGAAAATCGGGTCGCGTCGCGACCAATATTCTGATCTCGCCGGCTCGCTACAATTCGCCTAACACGACGTGGGAATACGACTTAGAAAAGGCGGCGGATATTCTGGACCAAGCAGGCTGGATCGATATCGACGGTGACGGTGTCCGTGAAAAAGAAGGGGTAAGACTCAGTATGGTATTTCAAACCTCGGTGAACTCGGTGCGACAAAAGACGCAAGAGATAATAAAACAGGCACTGGAATCCATCGGCTTTGAGGTGGAGCTGAAAATCATCGACGCGAGTATCTTTTTTGGACCTGTAAAGGACAACACCAATACCAGGCGGCATTTCTACGCAGACATCGAGGAGTTCACCTTCAATAACAAGAGCCCGGATCCCGGGGCGTACTTGCGTGCCTGGACTTGTGAGTCGATCGCACAAAAAGCCAATAATTGGTCCGCACCAAATTGGTCGCGGTATTGCAACCCCGATTTTGATCGATTGTATGAACAGTCGAGAACAGAACTTGATCCGCAGAAACGGCGACGCTTTATCGTCCAGATGAATGATCTGCTCATCAATGACTTCGCAGTCATCCCATTGGTTGAGCGTTCCAGCGCATTCGGGATCAACCACAGCCTTGACGGTATAGACCCCACACCGTGGGATGTCGATGTTTGGAACATAAAGGATTGGCGAAGGAAATAGACTGCTTGATGCTAGCAATATCTTTCTAAGAGTACCGCTACCCTAGAGCAATATGCAGGCTAATCAACATAGATACAGTTTACTGCGGCGGGTCAATATCGGATTAAAGCTTAATATTGGCTTCGGGTTTCTGGTCGCGTTAATTCTCGCCGTTATCGGGGTTACATATATAAGCAGTAATCGGGCGACAAATAATATTACCCGCACCAACAACGTGAGTGCACCCACCGCACTAGTGTCGGCCCAAGCCCAAGCCAACCTTCTCGAGATGCTGGGAGATGTCCGCGGTTACTTAGCACTTGGCGATCAGCAATACAGAACTGGATACGACCAGGCAAGGCAATCTTTCGAGGAGAACTTGAACCAACTCGATAAGTTGCTACAACCATCCGGACACAATGTTACAGCAGAAACCAGTATACCCTTAAGTGAGTTGAAGGAAACATTTGCACAATGGTCACCTTTGCCGGAAAAGCTGTTCAATCTTCATGATGACCAGCTTGAAAGAGAGCCCGCGCTCCGAATTCTCATCAAGGATAGTAACCCGCTGATCGCACGCATCCTGGTGAGTATAAAAAGTATGATCGCCACGCAGAAACGCCGCGAACCAAACCCAGGGAGCATGATTTTGCTATCAGAAATGGCCGGGTTCCAGGCGTCATTCTTTGGGATGATCTCGGGTCTTCGGGGCTATGTCACAACCGCCCGACCGAGTTTTAAGTTTGAATATACTTCAAATCTGGCGATAAACAACTCTGCTCTAGCTAAGATCTTGGCTAAGAGGCAGGTCCTGGACAGCAATCAACAGGCCAAACTGAAAGAGTTGCAAACAGCTAGAGAAGCCTTTCTTCAGCTACCAGACAAGATGTTTGCATCGGTAGAAGGGGAGCGGGCACGAGAAGATTTGTATTTGTTTCGCACACAAGCGGTGCCCATTGCGGAGAAAATGCTTCAACTATTGAGCGCCATGACAGTCGAACAACAGAGCTTCCTGCAGACGGAGCTGAACGAAGGACGTGAGCGGTTGGTATCTGTGCAGACGCAGATTGCACTAGCCGGAGTGGCAGCTTTACTACTCGGTTTGGGTTTGGCCTTTGTATTGCGGCGGAATATCGTTGGACCAGTGCAACGCTTGACGAGCGTGGCCGAACAAGTCGGGACTGGAGATCTTTCATCGCGTGCAACCATCGAATCGAATGATGAGATAGGCACCCTTGCCGAAACGTTCAACAGCATGACTACTCAATTGAAGGAAAGCCTGGATGACCTCGATCGACGTCGCCTGGAACAGCAAGCGAGCGCTGAAACATTACGACACCAGAATGAGTATCTGGCGGCATTACACGAAACCACATTGGGCTTAATCAGCCGGCTAGAGTTGAGTGACCTATTGGAAGCGCTGATCGCGCGTGCCGGTCACCTACTCGACACGACGCATGGCTACATTTACCTGACCGACAAGAAACGGGACAAGCTGCAGCGGCGCGTAGGAGTCGGTATTTTCAGTGAGTCGATCGGACAACCCTTGCAGCGGGGTGAGGGCGTAGCAGGTAGGGTATGGGAATCCGGTGATCCACTGGTGGTAAACGACTATGAGGGCTGGGAAGGTCGACCAAAGCGGATGGATTACGATTCCAAAGTTACTGCCATTATGGGGGTGCCGCTTAAATCTGGTGAGTCCGTTGTGGGTGTTCTCGGCATGGCCTATGACGTGGAATCCAAGCGATCATTCGGTGACGACGAAGTAGAGCTGCTCAGCCGATTCGGTGAACTGGCCTCTCTATCCCTGGACAACGCGCGTTTGTATACCACTGCTCAAGAAGCAAAGGAGAGGGCGGAACATACATTGCGCGAGCTGGAACAAGCCCAGGAGAATCTTGTCCACGCAGAAAAAATGGCCTCGCTCGGACAGTTGACAGCTGGAATTGCACACGAAATCAAGAATCCACTCAATTTCGTCAATAATTTTTCAGAAGTATCGGCAGAGCTACTGCATGAAATGAAAGACAGCTTGGCCAGCTCGATAGAACACCTGGATGCGGACACACGTGACGATGTGGAGGACTTATTCTCTACCCTGAATGCCAATCTTGCGAAGATTAAGGATCACGGCGCGCGAGCAGATAGCATTGTCAAAGGAATGTTATCGCACGCTCGGGAAGGTCCAAGTACATCGCGTTTGGCCGATTTAAATGCACTCGTAGAAGAAAGCTTGAACCTGTCTTACCATGGTGCTCGAGCAGAGAACCAGAGCTTTAACGTTACTTTAGAAAAGGATTTAGATGCGAGCATTGGTGAGGTCGAAGTATTTCCGCAAGATATCACCCGTGTGTTTCTCAATTTGATCGGCAATGGTTTCTATGCCGTACATAAACGCCAGGAAGGAGGGGCGGGATCTGACTACAGACCAACCTTGAAGGTGTCAACTAAAGGGCTTGGTGACCGAGTTGCAGTCCATGTTCGAGACAATGGAACCGGTATACCGCAAGGTGCTTTAGACAAGATCTTTGATCCGTTTTTCACAACCAAGCCGACTGGCGAAGGCACTGGTTTGGGCTTGTCACTCAGCTACGATATCGTGGTAAAACAACACTACGGTGAGTTCCAGGTAGACAGCCGTGAGGGTGAATTTACCGAGTTTTCCGTCATTTTACCTAAGGTCTTGCCTCATAAGAACGAAGCGGGGGAACAAATCTAATGGCTGCAAAAATTCTTGTTGTTGATGATGAACCTGATCTAGAGACTCTGGTCACGCAAAAATTCCGGCGCCAAATCCGCAGTGGAGAATTGGACTTTCTTTTTGCTGAAGACGGTGAAGACGCTCTGACGCAACTACGCAATCACGCCGACGTCGATATTATACTGAGCGACATCAATATGCCGCGCATGGACGGTCTCACTTTGCTTCGCCGTCTGCAGGAGTTGGACAATGAGCTACGCGCGGTGATCGTTTCTGCTTACGGCGACATGGCAAACATTAGAACGGCTATGAATCTGGGAGCATTTGATTTTGTAACTAAACCGATCGAATTCGAGGATCTGGAGCTAACTATAAATAAAACTATCACTGACCTCACCAACCTGCGTGAAGCCCATAGACTCCGCGAAGCGGCGGAACAGGCGAAGGCAAATTTGTCACGTTATTTCTCGCCGAACCTGGTGGAACAACTAATCGAATCACCCGATGCACTGAAGATGGGCGGCGAGCGTCGGAACCTAACTTTTGTATTCACCGACCTCGGAGATTTTACGCCGTTGGTCGAGACTCTGGAGCCATCGGTTATTGTCCCGCTGTTGAATGAGTACCTGGACGAAATGACCCAAATCGTTTTCCGTCACGGTGGTACGGTAGACAAGGTTGTTGGCGACGCTGTACATGCTATTTTTGGTGCCCCGCTGGAACAACCGGATCATGCCGATCGTGCTATTGCCTGTGCAATGGAAATGGATCAATTCGCGGAAGCATTTAGGGAGCGTAAGAAAGCTGGCGATATTCCTTTGGGGGTTACTCGCATCGGTGTGCACACCGGACCAGCTATCGTCGGCAACTTTGGCGGCGAGCAATTCTTCGACTATACCGCCCACGGCGACGCCATCAACACAGCTGCGCGGTTGGAAAGTGCCAACAAGCAGTTTGGCACGCGTATCTGTGTCAGCGGAAAAGTCGTCGAGCAAGTAAAGGAATTTAAAGGGCGACCCATCGGTACGGTGATACTCACCGGGAAAGCCGAGGAATTAAAAATATTCGAACCGCTTACTCCCGAACGGGCTGATTCACCCGCTACCAAAGCGTATCACGAAGCGTTCGCAAAACTGGAAGCCAATGACTCAGGAGCCAATCAAGCGTTTGCCTCTGTCGTCGGGCAATACGGCGACGATCCGCTTGCCACGTTTCACCTAAAACGTACATTAGCTGGTGAAACTGGGGTTCTTATCACGCTATCTGAAAAATAACGGGGACAGTAATACTTTTTAACTTAACGTATTCTTTTAACGCAAGCACGCAAGCGTGAAGTTAAAAAGTATACTGTCCCCGGTTTAGGGTCTAGCCCAACAACGGTGCAATAACTAGGGACACGATGGCCATCACATTGATCAAGATGTTCATCGACGGTCCGGATGTGTCTTTAAAGGGATCGCCCACCGTGTCGCCGACCACCGTCGCGCTGTGGGCATCGGAACCCTTGCCGCCGAGGTTGCCGCGTTCAACATATTTCTTGGCGTTATCCCAAGCACCGCCGGCATTGGCCATCGTGAGTGCCAGCAATACACAACCCAACAAAGCACCACCGAGCATGCCACCCAACGATTCTGCTCCCAGAAAAAATCCCACCAGCACGGGTGCTGCAACGGCGAGTATACCTGGCGGGACCATACGCTTCAGCGCCGCGTCTGTGGCGATCTCAACACAACGTTCGTTGTCAGGTTGAGCGTTCCCTTCGAGCAGGCCAGGGATCTCTTTAAACTGACGGCGAATTTCTTTGATCATGTCGAAAGCAGCATCACCCACTGCAGTCATGGTCATGCTTCCAACCAGGAATGGGAAAATGCCGCCGATAAACATACCGGCGAGTACCAGCGGGTTGCTTAATTCGAGAGAAAATCCGTCGATGTTGTGGGCGACGGTTTCTATATATGCTGAAATGATCGCCAGGGCGGCCAGGGCAGCGGCGCCGATAGCAAACCCTTTGCCGATCGCCGCAGTGGTATTGCCCAGCTCGTCCAGGGAATCCGTGATTTTCCTCACGTCTTCACCCAAGCCAGACATTTCAGCGATACCCCCGGCGTTGTCCGCAACTGGGCCATATGCATCGATTGCCATAGTAATGCCCACCGTCGCTAACATGCCTACCGCGGCGATGCCGACGCCATAGAGTCCGGAGAGTTGGCTGGAGATTAGAATGATGCTACTCAAAGTTAAAATCGGTACCACGACCGATTGCATACCAACCGCGATACCTCCAATGATCACTGTAGCGGGGCCGGTTTCTCCGGCGTGCGCGATCTTGCGTACCGGTTTACTTGCTGTGTAGTACTCGGTGATAAGCCCAATGATGATACCTCCCACGGCACCGACTAACACTGCACTCCATACTGCCATACTGATCCCAACCAGCCCCACCACTATAGCCGCCACCACAATAAAAATGACGCTGGCACCAATAGTGCCGATTCGAAGCGCCACTTCCGGCGACTTCGCACTGTAGTTTCTCACCAACGCAATGCCGGCTATCGAGCACAACAGACCCACGGATGCCAACGCGAGCGGTAAAAACATTAAGCTGCTGCGACTCCCCAACTGCTCTAACAATTCCATACCCAGGGTAGAAGCGATAGCGATGGTCGCGATCATGGCACCGCAATAGGATTCAAAAATGTCTGACCCCATACCTGCTACGTCCCCGACGTTATCCCCCACGTTGTCCGCAATGACCCCTGGGTTACGTGGATCGTCTTCAGGTATCCCGGCCTCGATTTTTCCCACCAAATCCGCTCCAACATCGGCGCTCTTGGTAAAAATGCCCCCACCAACTCGTGAAAACAGTGCGACCGACGATGCTCCCATACCGAATCCGTGGATGACGTGGGCGGTTTCCGGGTCACCACCGAATAAGAGGTACAAAAAACCCAGTCCAAGCAAACCCATGGAAGCCACACACAAACCCATAATGGATCCACCGAAAAAGGCCACCGTCAACGCTGTTGGCGCCCCCTTCTCACTGGCGGCGGTAGTAGTGCGGACGTTAGATTTAGTGGCTGTGTACATGCCGATATAACCCGCCGATCCGGAACATAAGGCACCGATTAAGAATGCGAATGCTGTACGCCAGCCCAAAGGTGACAGTAAAATCGCCAACATCACCACAGCCGCAAAGATTCCCAGTATCTTGTACTCACGGCGCATGAACGCCATTGCCCCTCTATGTATGGCGTCGCCGATTTCGGCTACTTTGCCGGTACCTCCCGAATATTCCAGCACCATTCCGAATATACGATATGCTGCATACAATCCAATTGCACCGAGAACAATCGGTATCAAGGCCTCGAAAGACATGGACTTCCCCTTTCTTAAGGTATATAGGCCCTCTACAGAGACGTTGGTAGAGGGAAAATCGTTAATCTAATTCTTCGTATCGCGGACCCCTTACTCCGCGGCGGGCCGTATCATACCTGACTTTTCAATAGCTTCAAGTGACATCGTGTAACTCTTTACCTTCAGGCTCCGGGTCGACTCTCGGGGTAGTACAGAGTTTCATCCCTTTCCGATTACCCAGCCTGGATACACCGAATCCGTTATGTCGGCGTTACCGATATCAAAGCTGGCAATCGCTTACAGACAATTTGAGCCTATAACGCTGTAAAAATAGTCTGATCTGCTAGAACCCGGCCCTCCCGCCTATCCCCGGTGTCCTTTTTTTGCACGTGGATGAGCCTTGTCGTAGACCTCAGCCAGGTGTTGAAAATCTAGATGGGTATATACCTGCGTAGTACTGATATTGGCGTGACCGAGTAACTCTTGCACTGCCCTGAGCTCACCACTTGATTCCAGGACGTGGGTGGCAAAACTATGCCGCAGCATGTGAGGATGCACCCCGGTATCCAGACCCTGGCGCTTGGCCCAGTGTTGAATCCGCTGTTGTACGGCGCGTGCGCTAATGCGCTTTCCTCTAGATGATAGAAACAATGCTGATTCGTCGCCAGTCGCGAATTCGGTTCGCAATGGTAGCCATGCCTTAATGGCAGCGACCGCTAAACGTCCCACCGGGATGTCCCGTTCCTTCCGACCCTTGCCCAGCACCCTTACGGAACCATGATCCAGATCGATTTGCCGCAAGTTGAGCTCGACCAGCTCTGATAACCTAAGGCCGGATGAGTAAAATAATTCCATCATAGCGCGATCCCTGACCGCGATGGGATCGCTTGCTTCCACCGCAACCAATAGGCTTGCTTGATCGACGCTCAATGATTTCGGTAGTTTTTTCTCTGCCTTCGGTGCAGTGGTACCAGAAAACGGATTGACCTGGACCAACCGTTGTTTCATCAAGTAACGGTAAAAACCACGGGACGCAGACAAAGCACGCTGGATACTGCGGGGTGCTAAGCCCTGTCTACGTAAGGCCCCAGCAAATGTCCTTGCTCTGTGTGGATTGATGTCCGCCCACTCGAGAAGGTCGGATTGTTGGCAATAGCTGTGCAATCTTTCCAGGTCCCGTTTATAACCTGACTCGGTGTGTCTCGACATCCTTCGTTCGACTCGAAGATGCTCAAGGTAACGCTCCATTATTCGTCGCGCAATTGGGGACATGACTAACGCTTGGCGTTAGATAAGCGGTAGATTGCGGCGCCCAGCAGCTCACCCAAACGATCTAAGTAGAATGTGCCGTGATCCGCTGAAAACCTCCCATCCTGCAATGATCCCAATGCCAATACCCCACAGGGTCTACTTCCACCTAGCGGTACCAGCACTACTGACTTGACCGCTGCGTCCTCACCGAACAGAAAACTTTTTGATGCTGGTGCCAAGTTGTTATCGCACACGCTGTGACCGGCGACGACACGGTGGTACAGGTCCGCGAACGCAGGTGACCTTGCATCGGCCAT
>JASJAT010000087.1 GCA_030066885.1 Arenicellales bacterium
TCATTTCTAATATTACCTGCAACGTTACTTTTTGCGTTGCTATTTGATTCTCAGGCACAAGCGGAGCCCAAATCCCTCGAGAGCCTCGACCGGTTTTATCAAACCGTGCAGACGTATACAGCACGCTTCCAGCAGGTGGTGTTAGATGAGGGACTCAATCCGATCGAGGAAAGTTCAGGTGTTATGCAGATAGCGCGTCCAGGACGTTTCCGATGGGACTACGAACCGCCCAACGAACAGCATATTGTCAGTGACGGCGAAAAGGTATGGCTCTACGATATCGAGTTAGAACAGATTACGGTACGCTCGCAAGAACAATCTTTGGGTAGAACCCCAGCCACTTTGCTTGCCGGCAGTAGTGATATTAAATCCAGCTACGAGATCCGTGACTTGGGCCAAGCTGGTGTATTGGTCTGGGTTGGGATGACGCCTAGAGATAGCGAGAGCGGTTTCTCCGATATGCGGATCGGTTTTGAAAATGACGAGCTCCGCATCATGGAGTTGGTTGACGGCCTGGGGCAAACGACCCGTATTACCCTGACAGAAGCAAGTGAAAATCAAAAAATCGATGATGCACGCTTTACCTTGAAACCTCCTCCAGGAGTAGACGTGATTGATGAAACCGTACAGTAAAGACAGTGGCGAGTAGCTTGTAGCTAATGGCTAATTTTAGGTCCGACAATAGGGTAAGTCGCTGCGAGGACTCCGGACGTGCTCCGGAGGGCACGGCTATCCAGGGTATTTAAGACAGGAACGGACTAGTTTGGATTCAGGGGTCAGTGAGAAAAGGGAGGTGCTGATTGGGCGCTAAACTACTAGCCATTGCTGGGGCAGGGGCCGTTGGCGCGCTTTTTCGATTTGGGCTGTCCAACGGTGTACATCGCGTCCTGGGTCGGGACTTTCCATACGGTACTTTGGTCGTCAACGTGGTTGGATCATTTCTGATCGGCTATTTATTTGTCGTCTTTTTAGAACGTTCAATATCCACTGAAGTTTGGCGTTTGGCAATCCTCGTTGGACTATTGGGCAGTTTCACAACATTTTCCACGTTTTCATTGGAAACACTGAACCTATTCAACGAAGGTGCCTACGTCAAAGCCGGTTTGAACGTGATCTTGAGCGTGATTCTCTGTCTGGGTGGAACCTGGTTTGGGGTTTCTCTGGCCCGGTACACGGCCAGTTACAGTTGAACGTGTCAACAAGCATTACCATGGTTCGCGTCTATTTGTCCGAGGCGGATCGATTGCTGCATCCGTTGCTTGCAAAACTACACGACGAGGAGAACGTTCGGGGCGTAACCGTATTCCGTGGTATTAGCGGTTTCGGTAAAAACGGTAGGATTCATTCTTCCAGTTTACTTGATCTCGCCAGTGACTTGCCGGTAGTAATAGAATTTTTTGACGAACCTGATAAGGTAAAGACGATTATCAAGCACTTGAACACCATCGTAGGGCCAGGCCACATTGTGAGTTGGCAGGCAGAGCTTAACGAGTAAAACTATGTTAGACGTACAACTATTACGTAAAGATCTGGACAACGTAGCGCAGCGTTTGCAGACTCGAGGTTTTGAATTTGAAGTAGATCGATACAGCGATCTTGACGAGAAGCGAAAAGTACTGCAGGTCGAAACTCAGGAACTGCGTAACGAACGCAACACCGGCTCGAAAGCGATAGGCCAGGCCAAGGCTCGGGGAGAAAACGTTGACACTTTATTAGAGAAAGTGAATGAACTGGGTGCTGTACTCAAGTCGAAGGAGCAAGAGTTGAGCGTGGTACAGGAGCGGCTGCAGGACTTGGTCACAACTGTACCCAATGTGCCGCACCATTCAGTCCCGATTGGCAAAGATGAGACCGAGAACACAGAAATACGCAAATGGGGTGACAAACCGAGTTTTGATTTTGCAGTAACGGATCATGTAGATCTCGGGCAACGCCTGGGCGGCATGGACTTTGATGCCGCGACTCACATCACCGGTGCAAGGTTTGTAGTGCTGCAGGGAGAATTGGCTCGACTACATCGAGCTTTAACCCAGTTCATGCTGGATCTGCACACCGCCGAACATGGCTACGAGGAAACTTATGTGCCCTACCTAGTCAATCCGGACAGTTTGTTTGGTACAGGCCAGCTTCCTAAATTTGCTGATGACCAGTTCGTGACTAGGGACGAAGGATGGTTTTTAATTCCCACGGCAGAAGTGCCCGTGACCAACTTGGTTCGAGACCAGATTGTTGAAGCGGAGGATCTGCCGATCAAACGGGTTGCGCATACCCCTTGTTTTCGAAGAGAGGCGGGGAGTTACGGTAAGGATACACGTGGAATGATCCGCCAGCATCAATTTGAGAAAGTTGAGCTGGTGCAGATTGTCCATCCCGAGCACTCTTATGAAGCATTGGAGGAATTGACCGGGCATGCGGAAACCGTGTTGCAGCGATTGCGTTTGCATTATCGGGTAGTCAGTTTGTGCACCGGCGATTTGGGATTCTCGTCTGCAAAGACCTACGATCTGGAGGTCTGGGTACCGAGTCAAAACCAGTATCGAGAGATTTCTTCGTGCAGCAACTTCGAGGGATTCCAGGCCCGTCGCATGCGTGCCCGATTCAGGCAAAGCGGAAGCAAGAGCAATGAGCCCGTTCATACTTTGAATGGATCGGGCCTGGCAGTCGGACGCACTCTGGTTGCAGTGATGGAGAACTACCAACAGCAGGACGGCTCTATTGTTGTACCGGAAGTGTTGGTGCCCTATATGAGAAATAAGACAGTACTCGGCATAGAACAATAATAGAAAAGCATAAAGTTTAAAGTAAAAAGTTTAAAGGTCTGAATCTGTTCCTTTTCACTTTAAGCTTTCTTCTAGTTGGGTAGGAGCGTCGCCACGCTACTGGGAAAAGTATAAAGTTGAAAAAGAGGCCTCCAATCTCGATGCGGGAGACGCGGCAATCCGGTAAAGATTAAAAGGAATTACTAAATAGTCTAGGTTTGTAGCGTTTTCACTTTAAACTTTAAACTTTGGTCTAATATTGTAGGAGCAGCGCCCCGCCGCGAATTAGGCCCGAGGCGGGCCTCCTACAACAAAGCTATTAAAGCGAAAGGACAGAGCAATCACCGACAACATAAAAACACGAAAAAGAATCCTGGTTACCGGGGGTGCAGGTTTTTTAGGATCGCACCTGTGCGAAGCCCTGCTCAAACTTGGGCATGAAGTCTTGTGCGTGGACAATTTTTATACGGGCGACAAAAGAAATATAAGCTGGTGTCGGGAACAGGAGGGATTCGAGCTGATCCGGCATGACATCACTTGGCCTTTATATATCGAGGTCGACCAGATTTATAATTTGGCCTGCCCTGCTTCCCCAGTGCACTACCAGCACGACCCCGTGCAAACAACCAAGACCAGTGTCCATGGTGCGATCAACATGCTGGGTCTTGCCAAACGCGTCAAGGCCAGGATACTCCAGGCATCCACCAGTGAGGTCTATGGTGATCCCTCGGTGCATCCACAAAAAGAGGACTACTGGGGTAATGTGAATCCCATTGGTCCACGTGCGTGTTACGACGAGGGAAAGCGATGTGCGGAGACACTGTTTCTTGATTATTACCGACAGCATGGATTACCAGTAAAAATACTGAGGATTTTCAATACCTATGGTCCCAGAATGCACCCGAACGATGGTCGTGTTGTCTCAAATTTTGTTGTTCAGGCGCTGCTCTCCAAACCACTGACTATATACGGCGATGGCAGTCAAACCCGGTCCTTTTGTTATGTAGATGACCAAGTCGATGCTATGACAGGACTAATGGAAAGCCCGGGTGACTTTATAGGGCCTATGAACGCTGGCAACCCAAATGAATTTACAATCAAAGAGTTGGCTGAGCTTACAATCGAACTGACTGGAACCAAGTCAACTATTGAATATAAACCCTTACCCAAAGATGATCCGAAGCAACGCTGTCCAGATATAAGCCTGGCAACCAGTAAGATCGGTTGGAAGCCGACGGTCGAATTACGAACGGGTTTACAGAAAACGATAGAGTATTTTGATGCTTTGCTCTCCGACGGTAATGTAGCTACTAATTAGCTTGAATCACTTGCAGTTGAATATATAATGAACTCCAGAGTGGGAAGGTTCCGATTGGGTGTGGTACGAGGGGGTTTACCCCGGGACTGGACCCTAGCTTAGGGGGTTGTTCAAACGTGGGGGCTTTGATCACACAACCCGCAGTACCTGCGGAAGGATAGGTATTGTTGTAATTTTTGGAAAGACGTGATGTTGAACCTAACCTGTATCTGGCACGATCTTGGAATCAACTTGATGTTCATATGAATATTTTAGGTATTTCAGCCTTTTACCATGACAGTGCGGCGGCGTTAGTCCAAAACGGAGACGTCATCTCAGCGGCTCAGGAAGAGAGATTCACCAGGAAAAAACATGATTCCGGTTTTCCGGAAAATGCCGTCAGATATTGTCTGCACTCATCGAACATCGACCTGAGCGAGATCGATCAAGTTGTCTTTTACGATAAGCCGCTGGTCAAGTTCGAAAGGCTGTTGGAGACCTATGTTGCCTACGCGCCTAAGGGATTTAGATCGTTTTTAATGGCGATGCCTGTCTGGCTAAAGGAAAAGCTTTACCTTAAATCTTTACTTAGGAAAAACTTATCACACTTAGGACAGCTCAAAGTGAAGGAGCTGCCGCCACTTCTTTTTACAGAACACCATCAGTCTCACGCGGCATCAGCTTTTTTCCCTAGCCCGTTTGAGCGGGCGGCGATAATCTGCATGGACGGGGTAGGGGAGTGGGCAACGACATCGGTTTGGCTGGGGCAGGACAATGAACTTACTGCACAATGGGAAATCGATTTCCCCCATTCCTTGGGCTTATTGTATTCAGCATTCACCTACTACACGGGTTTCAAGGTCAATTCCGGAGAGTACAAGTTAATGGGCCTCGCACCATATGGGGAGCCCAAATATGTCGACGTTATAAAGGATCATCTTATCGATGTAAAAGAGGACGGTACGTTTAGGCTGAACATGGATTACTTCAATTACGCGACTGGTCTAACCATGACCAATGAGGCGTTTTCCAGGCTTTTTGACGGGCCGCCGCGTGAAAGAGAGTCGCAAGTGACTCAAAAGGAAATGGATATAGCGGCTTCCATACAGAAAGTCACTGAAGAGGTTGTGCTCAAGCTCGCCCGGACAGTACGTAAAGAACTCAATGAAGAGAACTTGTGCTTGGCGGGCGGTGTCGCTTTGAACTGCGTCGCCAACGGAAAGCTTCTGCGGGAGAAGGTTTTCGACAATATCTGGATACAACCGGCAGCTGGTGACGCGGGGGGTGCGGTTGGCGCGGCTTTAGCGTGCTGGTATCAATACCACAACAAACCCAGAACATTGAACGGCAGCCGGGATGCAATGAAAGGGGCATACCTGGGGCCCCGGTACTCAACAGAGGATACGGAAGCAGCTTTGGCTGGGATGAACGCAGTTTTCGAACGGTTAGATGACAAAGAACTCTTTCCCAAACTCGCCAGACTTCTTGCCGACGAGAATGTAGTTGGCTGGTTTCAGGGGCCAATGGAGTTTGGACCCAGAGCGCTGGGTGGTCGTTCGATAATTGGTGACCCACGCAGTGCCAAGATGCAGTCAGTGATGAATCTTAAAATCAAGTATCGCGAGTCTTTTCGGCCGTTTGCGCCGGCTGTACTGGCAGAAAAGGTTAGTGACTACTTTGATTTGGATGAGGTCAGTCCGTATATGTTGTTGGTGGCTGATGTCAAAGACGAGCTTCGTCTGGATATGACTGAAGAGCAGAGAAAACTATTTGGCATAGACAAACTCAACGTACCGCGTTCAACGCTGCCGGCTATTACACACGTAGATTACTCCGCCCGCATCCAAACGGTAGAAGAAGAAACCAATCCGCGTTTCCATGCGTTGTTGAAACAGTTCGAAGCCGAAACCGGTTGTGGTGTGTTGATCAATACTTCGTTCAACGTCCGCGGCGAACCGATTGTATGTACACCCGAGGATGCCTACCGGTGTTTCATGCGAACAGAGATGGATTATCTGGTTGTAGAAAATTGCCTGCTGTCGAAAAGTGACCAACCGGAGTGGGAAAAGGACGACAGTTGGAAAGATGAGTTTGAGCTAGATTGATGCAAGCGATTCCAAAGCTGGACAAGAAAGGCCTCAGGCAGTTCGGGTTTACCTTCGGCGGTATTATTGCCGGGTTGTTTGGCTTGGTAATACCCTGGTTATTCGATTTGAATTACCCCTATTGGCCCTGGGTTGTACTATTGGTTTTTGCCACGTGGGCATTGGTTGCACCGAACAGCCTCGATCCGTTTTATAAACTGTGGATGCGGTTTGGACTACTACTCAATGCGGTGATGAGTAGAATCATACTGGGCATTGTGTATTACCTGGTTGTTTTACCAACAGGCCTTATAATAAGAATGAGGGGGCATGATCCAATGAACAGAGAATTTGATAGTAGTCTCGATAGTTACCGCGTTAACAATGAAGGCACAGCTAAAAGTCAAATGGAGAAACCATTTTAGCCATGGGTGAGTTTTTTAAAGATCTTTGGGATTTTATGAGGGTGCGTAAAAAGTTTTGGCTCGCACCAATCATTATTGTCTTACTGTTGCTGGGGGCACTGTTAATCTTCGCCCAAGGCTCTGCAGTCGCGCCTTTCATCTATACGATATTCTGATGCCCTGGGGACAGTATATTTTTTAACGGTTAAAACTCGCCTACGGAAGCGATTGCGGTGACTCCACGGCTTTTTCTACAGTCTTTGTCGTACTAACTTAACATTAAAAAGTATACTGTCCCCGGTTTAACCGTCCCCGGTTTTAGTCAAAAAAAACCCCGCTTGAGCGGGGTTTTTTAACTTATGTGAATAGCCTGTTTATTCGTCGCCTCCAAACACACCCAGTATCTGCAGCAGGCTGAGAAAGATGTTGTAAATGGAAACAAACAAAGTGATCGTCGCCATGATGTAGTTGGTTTCTCCACCATGGATGATCTCACTGGTTTGATACAGGATCAGGCCCGACATCAGCAGGATGAACATGGCCGAAACCGCCAACGACAGGGCAGGCATCGAGAAAACCGCGGCGCCCAGTCCTAACAGAAATGCGACCAATATGCCGGCGAAAAGAAATCCGCCTAGAAAACTAAAGTTCTTCTTTGTGGTCAGTACGTAACCGGATAAGCCCAGAAAAATTACACCAGTACCACCCATAGCTGTCATCACCAATTGATGACCGTTTGGCAGTGCTGTTAGATAGTAACTCACGATCGGACCCAGGGTCAGGCCCATGAAACCCGTCAAGGCAAAGACAAACACCAAACCCAAAGCCGAGTTTCTAAAGCGTGTGGTCAGGAACAGGAGCCCGAAATACCCTACTAAGGTGATTAACAAACCTGGATGCGGCCAATTTAAGGCCATGGACAAGCCCGCTACCGCACCACTGAACAACAGTGTAAGGGACAGCAGTGCATAGGTATTTTTTAGTACCTTGTTTACCTCAATACCGCTGACTGCCGGCCGAGTTAAAACTTGCTCTCTATTCATTAATTCATTGCCTCTGAAAATATGTTTGCTACTGATTTAGAGTAGTAGTGATAACCAAAGGTTCAAGCATACGGAACCTATTCAAAATATCAAGTTACGAACTTGTAACGTTTTGTAATAAATATGGTTTTATCACTGGTAAAAATGGGGGTGTTTTGGCTATCCTTCAAGGCCCTGAAACCCAGGATCGATGGATTGCAGGGGAGAGGTGGCAGAGTGGTCGAATGCGGCGGTCTTGAAAACCGTTGATCCTAGCGGATCCGGGGGTTCGAATCCCTCCCTCTCCGCCAGACGGAAAACGCAAGCGATCCCAGGGAAATATATAAATTTTATAATATAATCAAACATACTTATGATTCATTTCGAAGTCAGAATACAATAAATGGCGGACCACAGAGCGAAGGCCCTTGAGTACCATGAACACCCCACTCCAGGTAAGGTCTCGATTAAGCCCACCAAGCCCTTTACTACCGCAAAGGACTTGTCACTGGCTTATACACCGGGTGTGGCCGAACCGGTTCGCGAGATACATCAGAATCCAGAGAACGCGTATCGATTCACCAACAAAGGTAATCTGGTCGGCGTCGTAACGGACGGTAGCGCCGTACTGGGACTGGGTGACGTCGGCGCGTTGGCCGGTAAGCCGGTGATGGAAGGTAAGGCTGTCTTATTCAAACGGTTTGCGAATATCGATGTGTTCGATATCGAAATCTCCGCCCCCAGTACCGAAGCGTTTATCGAGACGGTGGCCAATATTGCACCCACGTTTGGCGCGATCAATCTAGAGGATATTGCTGCGCCCAAGTGTTTTGTGGTCGAAGAACGGTTGCGAGAACGCTTAGATATCCCGGTGTTTCATGATGATCAGCATGGCACTGCGGTAATCGTTTGTGCGGGCTTGATCAATGCGTTAGCAATACAAGGTAAGCGCCTGCAAGACGCTATGATCGTCATTCTTGGGGCGGGTGCGGCGGGTATTGCCACCACTCGGTTGCTGATTGCTATGGGCTCGAAAAGGGAAAACATTATCTTGGTGGACCGCAGAGGCGTGGTACACACCGGCAGGACTGACGTTAATATTTACAAGCAAGCTTATGCGATTGATACCCCGGCCCGTACTTTGTCTGAGGCACTGCTAGGATCGGATGTATTTATCGGGGTATCCGGGCCCAACTTGCTCAGTCCCGAAATGCTTGCCACCATGGCGGATCGGCCAATCGTTTTCGCGCTATCCAATCCCGTACCGGAGATTATGCCCGATGTTGCCATGGCGGCCAGGGATGACCTGATCCTTGCCACGGGCCGTTCAGACTTTCCAAATCAGGTCAATAATTCACTTTGTTTTCCTTTTGTCTTTCGTGGGGCATTGAATGCGCGTGCAAAACGTTTCGATGAGAAGATATTGATTGCAGCAGTGCACGCACTAGCGGAGCTGGCGAAAGAACCTGTACCGAAGGAGGTGCTGGATGCCTACGATTTGAACGAACTGTCGTTTGGCAAAGACTATATCCTTCCAAAGCAATTCGATCCACGTTTGGTGGAACGCATCCCACCCAAGGTGGAAGAAGCTGTTAAACAATCGTCTGCAAGTTTCCAACTAATCCTCTAAGGGCGTTCGATGAAGATACACGAATACCAGGGCAAAGAAATTCTAAGAAAGTATGGCGTGGCGACGCCGCGGGGATACGCCTGTTTTTCGGTCGCGGAAGCGGTCGAGGCGGCGCAACAACTGGGCGGAGACATCTGGCTGGTGAAAGCACAAATTCATGCGGGCGGCCGTGGTAAGGGAGGTGGGGTAAAGCTGGCCCGTTCGCTGCAAGATGTCGAAACGTATGCCTCGTCTATCCTGGGAATGAATCTGGTGACCCATCAGACCGGTCCGGAAGGCAAGGAAGTCAAGCGGCTTTTGATTGAGGAGGGGGTGGATATCGGGCGTGAGTTATACGTCGGCGTGGTCGTCGATCGCGAAACACAACGCGTCACTATGATGGCCAGTTCGGAAGGAGGTACAGAGATCGAGCAAGTTGCTGCGGAAACACCCGAAAAAATTCACAAGGTTTCAATCGATCCGATGGCCGGTTTGCGTGATACTGAAGCAAGTGACCTAGCCGCAAGGATAGGATTGGGTGACGCGGTGCAAGACCAAGCCGGGCAGTTTTTGATCGCTTTGTACCAGGCATTTTGGGATACCGATGCTTCACTGGCCGAAATCAATCCCTTAGTAGTAACTAAGGATGATCGAGTCATCGCGTTGGATGCCAAGATCAATTTTGACGACAACGCGCTATACCGACACAAAGACACGTTGGAATTGCGCGATCTGGATGAGGAAGATCCCAACGAGATCGAGGCGTCCAAGTTCGATTTGAGCTACATTTCACTGGACGGTGATATTGGCTGTCTGGTCAATGGTGCAGGCCTGGCCATGGCGACCATGGATATCATTAAGCTGTACGGCTCTTCCCCAGCCAATTTCCTGGACGTCGGCGGTGGTGCAACCACCGAGCAGGTAACCGAGGCGTTTAAAATCATGTTGAGAAATCCACGCCTCAAAGCGATTTTAGTCA
>JASJAT010000088.1 GCA_030066885.1 Arenicellales bacterium
TCGATCGGCGCGAGATGCGCCTCCTCATAATGGTGTTAAAAAGTATACTGTCCCCGGTTTAAGGCTGTAGTAGTTTAGAGAGCTCTTTCTTCAGTTGTTTTTGCGCCGGGATTGCCTGTTGATGAATATACTCGGCCTTGTGGAATTCCAATACTTTGACGCCTTCTATTTCCGGTTCGATATAAATCGTGGGCGGCCGTACTTTGAACTTTTGGTTGAGTATCGACTGCTCTGCGATTTGAAATGTATTGAATATGGTTTCTGAGTATGAAGGCAGTAGGCTCCCCGACTTTGGTTCGCGCTGACCCATTACATTCACAGCGATAACGATATCGCAAGTGTCCTGTAAAAGATCGTACGGCAAGGGATTGACGCTGCCGCCATCTACTAAGACACGGTCATCGATCACGACCGGTTTGAAGATACCGGGTAACGCGAAGCTTGCCGCAACAGCAGGGGTGATTGGACCGCTGTCGAACACCACCTCCTGACGGGCCCAAAAATCGGAGGCGACAACCTTCAGAGGTATCTTGAGCTCCTCGAATGTCGAAATGCCAACGTTGGCCTCAAGATGATCGAGAAATTTATCGACATTGAGCAGGCTATTGCGACCGATGTCGAGACCGATGTAGTCAAGCCAGCCAAAAAGTTGTTTGGCTTCGAAGGCGTCTTTCAGGCTTTTCGGTACGATTGTAAGCTCGTCGATTCTGTTACGAATATCCTTCGCTGATATCCCTGAAGCGTAAATCACCCCAACAATCGCACCGATGCTGGTTCCGGCAATCATGCTGGGCCTGATCCCAAGCTCGTCGAGCACCTCCAACATTGAGATGTGAGCCAATCCTTTTGCCCCACCTCCGCCGAGCGCAATACCTACATTCACAGGTTTTGCAGACCACTCATCATTCAAATCTACTCCTCGTAATTCGAGACTTCGATGAGGTTACCGTCGGGATCCCGAAAGTAAACAGAAATTATATTACCCATTGCACCGGTTCGACTCACCGGTCCCTCCAGGACCACTACACCGCATTTGGTCAAATGCTCCGTCACATCGTTCACTGGGGTTTCGACAATAAAACAAAGATCAGCACTACCCGGCTGTACATTGCTAGCTTTCGGTTCGAATTCATTACCCCATTCGTGTAGATTGATTTTCTGATTTCCAAAAACCAAAGCGACCCGGTTTTCCCCAAACGTAACCTTGTCCATACCCAAGACGCGTTGGTAGAACTTTACCGTTCTGTCAATATCCTCCACAGTCAGCACTAGATGATCGATTCTGTCAACTTTCATCACTAGTTTAAATTACATATTTTGCGGGTGTGAAGAAACTGGATCCGCTTTTGCTTAGCACCCTTAATGGGTTAGATCGATTAAACTACACACGCAACCGAAATAACATTTCATTTCTATCAATCAGTTCCGTAGACGGTGTAGTATTGTCATAACTTAATACAAAAAAACCACCCTATAGGAGGGACAAAGGCACAATGTTCAGAATTTTGATCCTGGCTATTTCCTTGCTCGCCACCCCGTCTATTCAAGCGCAGGATAACCTATCTATCGAAAACGCGTGGGCGCGCGAGTCGCCTCCAGGTTCGCCCAACGGTGCGGCGTATTTCACAGTCAAGAATGCGGGCAAGGAAGATAAACTTATTGGTATTAGCGTATCTTCTGAAGTTGCGGACCGGGCGGAACTTCACACGCACAAGCATGAAGGTGGCATGATGAAGATGCAGAAGGTGGAGGCTATTGAGATCCCTTCAAGCGGTCACGCCATGTTGAAACCTCATGGGGATCACGTAATGTTGATTGGGCTAAAACAACTCCTTAAAGAAGGTGAAACTCTTTCTCTTGAGCTGCAATTCGAAAAAGCCGGATCAATAAAAGTGGATGCACCGGTTCTGAAGGAAGCTCCCACTGGTCAAATGCATTAACTTTGTAAAAAGTACAGAGTTTTAAAGTAAAAAGTAAAATCCAGAACCTAAAGCACTTTTGGAAAAACGGGTACTCTATACTTTCAACTTTCCTTCTTTCGTACTCACCGGATTCCCGCTAAAGACATGCGGGAATGACGGTCATTGCAGCTTATCTGAAATCGGCATCCGACGTCGGTTTAAATTAGATACTTCAGAGCAAATAAGTATTGTGTCCCCGGATTTGTAGGCTCTATTATTGTCGTGTGTAACACTTTCAATGTGGGGTGTTGTGATGTCCGAAGTATCTGCAGCGACACAGGACGGTTACCAGCCACCTAATCCTATCGAGGTACCGCCGCTCTACTCGTGGCCACTTCGTCCGCTGGCAACACTACGCTGGATCTTTACCGGTTTGCTATTCCCGTGGGGTTTGATTTTCATTGGAATGGCAGTGGTCGCCTGGAATTACTTAACACCGAGTATGGATCGCATGGCGACGCTCGAGCTTGACTGGATGGCGTTGATCTGGCTTCGAAATGCTGCCTTGCTTACTCTCGTCGCCGGCGGTCTGCACTGGTGGCTATACATCCGGCGATCGCAAGGCCAAGAGTACAAGTACAACACCCGTTGGCAGACCACCAACAGCCGCAAATTCTTATGGGGCAACCAGACTTGGGACAATATGTTTTGGAGCCTGGTCAGTGGTTGCACCATATGGTCTCTGTACGAATCGCTCACGCTGTGGGCCTACGCAACGGACCTGATACCTCGAGTCGAATGGAGCGACGCCCCAATATACTTGGCCGTAATGACTATAGGTGTCATTTTCTGGTCGACCTTCCATTTCTATCTGGTTCACCGAGCGCTACACTGGCCTAGGCTCTACCGGGTGGCACACGAACTTCACCACCGTAACGCCAATCCCGGGCCGTGGAGCGGTATATCAATGCATCCGTTGGAACACATCATCTACTTCACGGTACTCTTTCTATGGTGGGTGGTTCCCGTTCATCCAGTGATCGTCCTTTTGACTGGTATTTACCAAGGTATCAGCCCGGCCGTGTCCCATTCCGGGTTCGACCAAGTCGTTTTGTGGGGTCGGATTCAGGTAAAGGCCGGCGACTTATTTCATCAATTGCATCACAAATACTTCGAGGTTAATTACGGCAACACGCCAACACCGCTCGATAAAGTCTTTGGGTCCTGGCACGATGGTACGCCGGAAGCGGTAATGGCTCTTAAGGACCGTCGGCAGGCGCAGAGGATCCTTAGGGAATCTCGGAACAATCACGGTGAGGGTGCCGCTCCTACTACAAACGGAAAGGGTGTATGACCTGAGCATCTAAACCCACCATCCTCCATTCCTGAAGTCCAGGGGCCTAGGTGAGTGAAATGCAGCTATGATTTGCAAGAAATTATTTTTCAGCTGTGCTGCGGTTTTAGTATTTTCAGCTTACTCACTTATCGTGAGCGCGGCGAAAGATCCGATTGTTATTGCCCATCGCGGGGCTTCGGGGTATTTACCGGAACATACCCTTGAATCGAAGGCTATGGCCTATGCAATGGGCGCCGACTATCTTGAGCAGGATGTCGTGCTCACCAAGGACGACCATGCGATTGTTTTTCACGATTTATATCTTGACGCGGTAACTGATGTAGCGACGCGATTTCCGGGTCGTGCACGCTCAGATGGCAAGCACTATGTGATAGATTTTTTACTCACGGAAATCCTGTCGCTGTATGTCCATGAACGTTTAGATCTAAAGAACAATCAATCTAAATTTCCCCAACGATTTCCTCATGGTAAGGGGCTTTTTCGAGTCCATACTCTCGCCGACGAAATCGAAATGATCCAAGGGCTCAATCAATCGACAAATCAATCGGTTGGCATCTTTGTAGAACTGAAAGATCCTGAATGGCACAAACAGCACAACAAAGACATTGTTGCGGTCGTTTTGAAACTTCTGAAAGAGTACGGCTATACCTCGCCTAGTACTCCTGTGTATATCCAGAGCTTCGATTCAAACGCACTCAAAAGAATCAAGCACGAATACAACTCAAGCTTGCCGCTTATCCAACTGATTGGTGAAAACAATTGGTGGCCAGAGTCGGCTATGGACTATACCTTCATGCAAACAAAAGAAGGGTTGCGCGAAATCAGCACTTATGCGGCGGGTATTGGTCCATGGTTCAAGCAGATCTATACCGGCAAAAATAGTAAAGGGCATCCTCAGTTTACGGAATTGGCCAAGCACGCGCGTGAAAAAGGACTGGCAGTTTTCCCGTATACATTGCGTGCAGATGGACTGCCGAAGGATATCTCGGATTTAAACGAGCTCTTGCACTTGCTGTTGGATAGTCAGAAGGTAGATGGCGTTTTTACTGATTTTCCGGATGCAGTGCGACAATTTCTATCGACCAGATGAATTCATCAAACCCAATTTTCTGTCGCAGGGTTAAAGTACAAGATCTTGTCTATTTCGGGGGATTCGACCCTCACTAGTTGCAGTACCAACGCATCCTGTAAGGTACAGTATACTTTTTAATGATTGGTCAGGTGTGAAGACCTAGTAAGTAACAAAGAGGTTAGTGAAAAACCGGTCACGTTAAAAAGTATACTGTCCCCGGTTTACGACACTAAACGGCTGAAGAACCAGCGAGCCTGCCAAAAACGGCGCCGGACATAAGTCCTGTTCCTCCCGGGTAGTTGAAATAGAAGATCCCCCCGACAAGCTCGCCCGCAGCGTATAAACCTGGTATCGGCTGAAGATCTACATCGAGCACTTGTGCCGAGTGTGAATCGATGCGAAGACCCCCGAAGGTAAAAGTGATGCCGCAGCCGACTTGATAGGCTTCGAACGGTCCTTCGTCGATAGTATTAGCCCAATTGGACTTTGGTACGGTCAACCCTTCTGTGCAACGGCCATCTTTCACATTAGGGTTGAATGGAATGTCTGTCCGCACTGCTGCGTTATATCCACTAAGCTCCCGAATCAGCGTCGCTTTATCAACACCTTCCAAATTGGCGACGAGCTGTTCGAGTGTATTGGCCGTTACCTTTGTAACCTGTTTAATGCGATACTCATCGCGCAGTAAATGGTTTACTTTGTGATCAAAAAGCTGCCAAGCGAACTGGTTAGGCTGCTCCCGAATGAGACCACCATATTCAGCGTAAGTGAAGTTCCTAAAATCCGCGCCTTCATCAACAAAACGTCGCCCATCCGCATTGACCATAATACCAAAAGGGTAGGAATGCTTTTGAAAACCATCGCCGACGTTGAGATCACCAAACTCGGGCGCGTTGTAGTCCCAGGCCACTGCATGACAGCCGGACCAATTACCGAATGGCGACGCACCAATCTCTAACGCCATGCGGATCCCATCGCCAGTATTGAAACGGGACCCACGGGTCTTGACCACATCCCAGCCTGGCCCCAGGTATCGCGTGCGCCACTCGGCGTTTGCTTCGAATCCACCACAAGCGAGTACTACTGAGCGACTGGTAATGTCTTGCAAACAATCATTGTGGCGCACTCGCACACCTTTGACAGCGTAACCATCGAACAAAAGTTCGACCACGCGTGCACTGTAAAAGATCTCGATTCCCTGATGATTCGCAATCGATATTTCTTTGTCTACAAGACCCGGGCCACCGCCCCACGTCTCAAGTGCCAAACCACCCCAAAACTTAAACCGGCCATCGATCTTGAACGCCTGGCGGCCATATGAAGGTATGAATCGTACACCTTTAGAGTGCAGCCACTTCATGGTTTCAAACGATTGTTCCACCAACCGTTCGCACAGCCCAGCGTCAGTTCGATACCGCGTGACGCGAAACATATCGTCGTAAAACTGATCAGTGGTGTATGTACCAAATTCCGTTACCGCAATCTGCTCTTGCGTAAGTTCGGGGCATAGGGCACGGATGTCCTCTAAACCATCAAAAGCGAATCGAATCGCACCTGCGGTGAATCTGGAATTACCCCCTCTCTCATGCTTGGGTGCACGCTCTAGCATCAATACGGAGGCACCCTTTTCTCTGGCTGCCATCGCCGCACACATTGCGGCGTTGCCTGCGCCAACGACAATTACGTCCCATTGAGGATTCATGGCCGTTCGCTTACTCGAAAATCGACGATGAACCGTGTGCCAGGTGCATGCCAACGATGTATCCAAAAACAAGTGCAGGACCCAACGTGATTCCCGGTCCGGGATAGGTGCCAGCCATGATCGAGTTCATGTCGTTTCCGCTCACATAGAGGCCGCCTACCGGTTCGCCATTTCGCTTGAGCACCTCACCGAATTGATTTGTATGTAAACCCGCGGCTGTGCCTAAGTCTCCGGCAAAGATTTTGACGGCATAGAAGGGAGGTGTTTGCACGGGACGCATGCAAGGGTTAGGCAGGTTTTCTGGGTCGCCTGTGTATCTATGGTAAACGTTGCTTCCACGGCCGAACAACGTATCAATTCCCCGTTCGGCATCCCTGTTATAAGTCTCAACAGTATTTATCAACTCACTGGCATCGACTTCAATTTTTTGAGCCAGTTCTTCGAGAGACCTGGCTTCGATTACGTATCCTCCAACAAGGTGGTCGCGAAAACCCATCTTCATCGGCTTAATGGCTCCAAGCCCGTATTGCCACAACGATTTGCTGTCGCAAATTAAGAAAGCCGGAGTCGATGGACCATTGTCCGTGTCTTCGAACATACCTTTGACAAAGTCATGATATGAGTTCGCCTCGTTGGTAAACCGACGTCCTTTTTCGTTAACTGCAAGCATTCCGGGTTTACCCCTATCCGTAACTGTATGCGGGTATATGCCAGTGCTCCCGTCAGAACGAGTGAATTTGGAAACCGGGGACCAATAGGCATCATTACCATCTGTGCCGGGCACATAACCGCCAGCTTCCATCCCCAATTTCAAACCGTCACCGGTTGCTCCTTTCGCCGTTGCTGAGAATTCGCTCGCCTCAGCTGGAAGGAAACGCTGTCGCATTTCAAGGTTATGTGAAAATCCACCGGTCGCGAGAACAACACCACGCCTTGCACGAATTACCGCTGTTCCAGTCCCGCTTTCTAGCTCAATACCATCCACTCGACCATCGAGGGTAACGAGGCTGCGTACGGTCGTGTTTAATTTAACTTGAACATCTAGAATTTGAAGCGACCGAAAGAGTCTGGCAGCAAGCGCGTTGCCCAAAACCAGCTTTGTTCCCCGGTGAAAGTGTATACGGTCTGCCCCATATGCCAGTGTCAGCCGCAGCACACGAAAGGCCGATTGAACCGAACGGAACATTTTGCGGAAATGGACGATGTCTGGGCGCGCAACCATCATCCCCTTAAATAAAGTAAATTCTGGTAAAGGCGGACGCAGCGCTACGAAGTCAGCACCTAACTCACGGGCGTCGAATGGCAACGGCTCCATAATCCGTCCACAACTGGTCGCGCCCGGTGCATCCGGGTAATAATCTGGATAGAACTCAAGTGGTGTTAATTTGACCGCGGTGTTGCGATCCAGGTAATCGATCGCCTCCGGCGCCCGTCCAAGAAAAGCTCGCCTAAGATCAGCTCCAACATCTCGTCCGGCCGTAGCATCAAGATAGGTTTGCGCTGCTTCAAGCGTATCGGTTGAGCCTACCTCATGTTTCTTTGGATTGTTGGGCGCCCATACCATGCCTCCGGCGTAGGCTGTGGTACCTCCGACGACATCGGTTTTTTCTAAAACTATTGTTTCTAATCCCTCGTTGGCTGCCACAACTGCTGCTGTCATACCACCGGCACCAGCACCAAGAACAATTACATCGTAGGCGTCCTTTAAATCGGACTTCGCGCTTATTACAGTCACTTTGTTTTTAGGTTGATGACAACACTCGTTGACGATGGTCGTAGCGGATATTCAGGCCAAGAATGTCCCGTGATCGACTTGTGTGAAACATCGGCGCGAACGGATTGTCTTCAAACCAGTCTGGGTCTTTGATTTTCGGAAGTTTGCCAAAGAAATCCTTGATTCGTTGCAGGGTGGGTTCAGGGGCTAACGTGCTGTTGGCTGCAAGAAAGAAACTTTCGAATCCCCGGTAGCGATAGTCGAGGGCACAACGAAAACCCTCGGCGGCATCTCGTGGATCGATGTAATGCCAGCACAATCCCCCGCCAGCGGCGACCGGCCCACCCGCTGCCGGTCCTCGGTAGTTAACGGGATCTATATTTCGGGCAATCACTTCAGGCAACATCTCGGGGAACAAAATGAAGACCGGGCGAAGCGCTACCACTTCCATGCGTCCCCGGGCTGCAAAACTGCGGCCCACTTCCTCTCCCAGTTGCTTGCTCAGGCCATAGGGATCAGTCGGGCGGACCGGGTGATCCTCGTCTATCGGAAGATACTCCGGCATCCAAAAATATTCGCGCCAAACCGTGTTGCCTACGGTTGAATCACTTGAACAAAGAACTACACGGCGGACACCCGCCAAGTCAGCAGCTTGTAACACATTCCAGGTACCCAGGACGTTAACCTGCACGATACGATCCGGTGGAGCACTGCTAATGTTTGGCGCAGCCGCGATATGGACTACCGCATCCATGCCTGCGCAAGCCTTGACCAGATCTGGAAGGCTCAGGATATCCCCCCGTATATGGTGGATATCGTGCTCCGGTTTCTTAAGATCGAATCCAGTCACCGTATAGGTCTCGACCAGGGTTTCGACAACATAGTTACCAAGGTAACCACCAGCACCGGTGACTAGAATGTTTGTTAAAGAGATGGCACTTCCCTCGCCCTACTCATCAGCGATTGGCGGTGACACCGCCGTCAACATAGAGCACCTGACCAGTGACGAAGTCTGACGCGGGGGATGCGAAGAACAACGTCGGTCCGACAACGTCGATGGTCTCAGCCAAACGGCCAAGAGGAATAGTGTCAACAAGTTTCTTACTGGTTTCCGGATCCGCCATGGCTTCGCGTATCATTTCCGTCACCACGTACGTCGGGGCCACCCCGTTAACTAGGATATCGTGTGGCGCCAGTTCCAGTGCATGCTGTCTAACCAGCATAATCATCGCGCCCTTTGTCGAACAATAGGCGGAGTATCCCGCATCGTAAAAACCCCTGGTCGAACTCACTGAAAGTAAATGGACTTGCTTACCACCCCGTCCAGCATCGATCTGGTGTCGTGCCGCTGCCTGACCGAGAAACATAGCTGATTTGAGGTTTGTCCGGTAGACCTCGTCAAAAGCATCTTCACTAACCTCGAGCAAACGCTGTTTGATGTTGATCCCAACACAATTGATCAGGATATCCAATTGCCCATAGGTGTCGATCACCCTATCAGTGACGGTATTGATATCAGATACAGATGTGGCGTCCATGACGAGTCCCGTTGCTTCGTGTCCGGCTTGTCGAAGTTCTTCGGCCAGATCCTTCGCTTTCGTTTCACTGCGACCGGCGACAACAACTTTAACGCCTTGCAATACCAAACCCCAGGCAATGGCTCGGCCAATATCCCCATAACCGCCGGGCAAAAAAGCGACCTTCCCCGATAGATCGAAAAGGCCTGATAGTTGGGCTTTAAAATCGTTTGCCGGCATAGTCATTTGTTTTAGTCCAGATGCAGACCGCCGTTGATATCGACGATCTCACCAGTGATAAAACCGGCCATCGGCGAGACTAAAAACCTCACGACATGTGCCACCTCTTCCGCTTCACAAAAACGCCCCACTGGGATCTCGGCCAATAGTGCGCGGCGCTGATCTTCAGTCAATTGTTCGGTCACCATTGGTGTTTTGATATAAGCGGGAGAAACGCCGTTAACGGTTACACCATAAGCGGCCGCCTCCCGGGCAAGGGAAAAAGTCAGTGCCGTTAATCCACCTTTTGAAGTGGTGTAAGCGGTCCCGGCGGTTAACCCACCGGTTTTAGCAGCAAGTGAACAAACGTTTACGATCCGACCCCAGCCTTTTTTCTTCATGGCAGGCAAACATGCTCGAGCCAGATAAAACGCACCGTCCAAGTTTATACTCATCAATCGCCGCCATTCTTCGGGTTGAGTCTCCACCGCTTTGTTATTGGAAAGAATGCCTGCGTTATTGATTAAAACATCGACGTCACCCAGTTCGTCACGCAAAAGACGATACGCACCGCTCACGGCTTCGGCGTCACTGATGTCCAGAACTAGAGGTCGGGCTCTTTGACCCAC
>JASJAT010000089.1 GCA_030066885.1 Arenicellales bacterium
ATGCTATTGTCCGGCTTTATTGGTTGTCTTTTATATTGCCGGTTGTTTGCTGACTGCTTGCTTTTTGGTGGTTTTTTTCGCGGCTGCTTTCTTTTTCACGACTTTTTTCTTGACAGCTTTTTTCTTAACGGCCTTTTTCTTAACCGCTTTTTTCCTGGGGGCGGCCTTCTTCTTAGGCGTCTCGACCGAAATACCCATTAGGCCTAAGATGCTGCTACGCAGATCACTCATTTGTTTGACTACAGCTTCCATAGACTCTGCTGCGGGTTTCTGAACACGATCGATTGCCTCCGACATCCGTTTCTCAAACATTTCCTCCATGAAATCAATGGTGCTTGCGGTCGTTGAAGCAGCCTTTTTCATTGAGCCGACTATATGTTTTCTATATTGCTCTTCAACGCTGGTACCCTCTTTGACAAGAGACTTGAATAATTTCCCCCCTTCCTGCTCTGCTTTGGAAAACGCTCCCAGGCCAGCAAGCCAGATTTTATGTGCGGAATCCTCGATCTTCTCGAGCGCGTCAAGTTCTCGTTCGGTTTGACTTTTCTTCTCCTTTTTTTGCTTGTGTTTTGCCATGGCACCCTCCTGAGGGTTTTGGTAATGAACAAAGTTTCTACACTTTAGAGCGGAACCGGGTTGTAAGACAACCCGATAGCGAATTGTCAGTTTTCATCCGAACCTCCATTTCGCGGGGGTTCGATATCGGGGCCGAGCCACGTTACTTTATATAGATCGGTACGCCGCTGCTCCAGATTACGGACCGAGCCGTGCCGGTTCAACTCTTTAAGTAGGCTCAGATCCAAATCAGCAATGAGCGTAGTTTCGGTATTTGGAGTCGCTTCGGCCTTCACCGAGTCGTGAGGGAAAGCGAAATCGGATGGTGTGAATATGGCAGACTGAGAGTAATGGATGTCCATGTATGCCAGATTTGGGACGCTGCCGGTGCTGCCTGCTACCACCACATAGCACTCGTTTTCGATTGCTCGTGCCTGAGCACACCGCTTGACACGCAGATACCCATTTTTAGTATCTGTCAGAAAAGGCACGAACAAGATCTGCATGCCCCGCTCGGCTAAAAGACGCGACAGTTCGGGAAACTGGACATCGTAGCAAAGCAGAATACCAATGCGACCCTCGTCGGTATCGAATATTTTGAGTTCATCACCTCCAGTTAGCGTCCACTCAAACTCCTCGTCCGGCGTGGGATGAAGCTTGTACTGACAATCCCAAGTTCCATCCCGGCGTAACAGGTAGCAAACGTTGCGTATACGGTGATTGTTATATTCCGGCAGGCTGCCAGCCACGATGTTAATATTGTATTGAACGGCGAGATCGGCTAGGTAAGCGCGAATAGGCTCGGTGAACTCTGAAAGCTGGCGAACTGCGTCAGCGTCATTTTTAGTGTGGAAGTGCGCCATTAGAGCGGCGTTGAAATACTCAGGTAAAACCACGAAGTCTGCAGCATATTCTGAAACAACGCTGACGAAATAACGCAACTGAACGCGCAATGCATCCAATGTAGATGCCGGGCGCATCTGCCATTGCACTGCGGCCACACGCACGATGCGCTTGGGTTCACCTAGCAGGGGTTTCTTTGCGTCGGCCTCTTCATAGTCAATGTTGATCCACTGCGAAATGGTGGCGTAGCCCAGGGAATGTTCATCCTCTGGCAAGTAGCCGGTAATGACACGACGCACGTGAAAATCGTTACTGAGTTGAAAGGTCAATACCGGATCGTAAATCTCCTTGTTTTTGACGCGCTCAATGTACTCTCGCGGTGTAAGCTCTTCGGCATATTTGTGATAATTTGGTATTCGGCCACCAAATATGATTCGCCTCAGATTTAACTTACGGCACAACTCTTTTCGTGCATCGTACAACCTTCGCCCAAGACGTAGCCCGCGATAGTCAGGATGGACGAATATATCGACGCCGTACAAACTGTCCCCGTGTGGATCATGCGTCGTAAAATAGCCGTTACCGGTGATTCCGGCGTGGGTATGAAAATCTCCAAAATGCTTGTAGTCAACGATAAGGCTTAAGGTCGCCGCTATTACCTTACCTTGGTCCTCGATACACCATTGCCCATCCGGAAAGCGCGCCAGCATAGACTCGTATTGGTCGCGTGTCCAAGCACCCCCGGAATGTGCGTAAACTGAGTCCATTATCTCTTTGATTGCCTCATAGTCCGAACTCACCAGGTTACGGAGCTTAAGCTGGTGATGGATATCATGTTGCTCAGAAGGTACAAACTGCTCTTTATTATGTTTACTTTCGTTCATTTTGAGATCGAGCCATAACGATAGCGGTGAAGGACGCAGGTCCACCACATCCGTGAACCGGAAGAATGCCGGTCACCCTGCTCGTGTAGTTTGATGCGACCATTACCTCCCCTATTTCACCCATAAAAATAGTTTCATAAAGCGGTCAATGTTGTTTTGATCCAGATCACAGGGAGGCAGATAAAATAGTAGAGATATATTCTCCCTCCACTGCATTGGGTCTGAAGATTTACCATCAACTTCAGTACCCACATGTTGATTGTGCACGGTGTGGCAATCTCCATTCTTATCGAGCTCAGGGGGGATTAGGTTATTTGGTTAGTGTAGTATTTCATAAATAGCTTGTCATATTCGCAAGACTCCATTCACATGGAGCGAATCGGAAGGGCGCTGCTGCTAGGAAAAAAAGGTTGGTGGTACATCGTGTAAATAAACCCGTCATTCCCAACATGTTTTCATCCGGAATCTATTGTTACTTGTTTTCTTGGATCCCCGCTTTTATGCGGGCGTAGCTTAAATCAGCAGTTTTCAAGGCCCGATCGCGTAGGCATATCGACAATGGAAGCACTGAGAGGCACTGTACAAGTTTTAGAATAGTATCCCGGATAATGATAGGTGCATGCAGGAACCCAGTCGCATCGCCGCGAGAGCACCGCTCCTACGATGGTCATAGTTAAAAGAATGAAAGGTCAAAGTTTAAAGAACCATCTCTGTTTTTGGTCTATCCGCGACTCTGGCGTTACTAATACCTCACCACAATGACTAGTTTCTTGGCGTGCTTTGCGCCTTCGCGAGAGCATTATTTGTGTTGGACAGGGCACAACTCGTATGTTATTCACATGCGTTTCAATTCCAAGATAAATTAAGCTCTCCCCGTAATGGAAGTGTAATCAAGATGGTAATGTTGATGACACTATTTCGATCATCTCTATATGTCACTTTAGTCTTCATCTCGGCGTGTACTTTCACACAACAACAGAGTAACAACGATAATATAAACGTGGAGAATGAAAGGCCGGATTTCTTTTCTTACGCAGAGGGCATTAATCACGAACTGTCGATTAAAGTCGCTCTGTCGAGAGTTGAAGGAGAAGTACGAGGCTCGGGAAGGCTGATCAAAGACGGTCGACGTGTCTTTCTGAGTGTACGTAGCGCAACGCTTTGCACGGACCCTGCTTTCAAACAAAACGCCATACTGCAGACAGATCCAGAACAACCGGTCGGCGTTTGGACTCCTGCGTGCGTTGAATTGAACATTCGCGTTTGGCGGTTTCCGTTTACCACCAAGACACTCGTGCTCAGCGAGTGTGAGCCGGGCAATACTCAAGTGTGCGATTTGGGGGGCGTCGACACAGACCCCCACGGCGCATGCGTGGATTTCGACAGGGATACGATCAGCTGGGAAGACGAGTTTGTGGTTCCGGGTGAAACTGTAATTTTCGTGCCGAAGTTTCAGAAAAAATGCCGCAGATCCGAGTAAACCTATGAATAAAAGAATGGGATCACGAGTTAAATATCGCTATGGACTAATACCTGTGCCTCAGCGATATATCCCAAATGGGTGGTTTATGAATATTATAATATTCATATCATCTAATTTAATAGATTAACTTTGCTGGGAGCCGCATCCGAGGTTTGTCCACAAAGATAGGATTTACTCAACGAAAGGTATTGAGACAATGCGTAAGATACTGCTTAGTGCTCTATTGCTAACTGCGCTATCGCCTTTGATGGTTCTCGCCGCGTCGACCCATGAAGGTCATGCAGCAACCGAATCTGCCGAGCAGAACCAAGGGCTTCCCTACAATTGGTTTGATCCCTCTACCTGGGGTGCCGCGGGCAAAACTTTCTCGAAGCCCGGAATTATCATGCCGTTCAATCCTGCTCATCCTGCAAGCTGGGCCAAAATCATCGATCCTAGGACACACGTGGATATGCACATGGCGTTCACGAATCCGGCTAACTACGCGCAATTCATGCAGCCACAGTTCTACATGCAGTTCATGAATCCCAATACCTGGCTGGCGTGGATGAATCCGGCGAACTATGCGGTCTTTATGAACCCCGCGACTTATTTGTGGTGGATGAATCCGGCAGCGTACGTACACGGGATGGACCCTAACAACTATATGCAGATGCTGAACCCGGCCAGCTATATCGCATTCATGAACCCGATGACCTATTTTCAGTGGATGAATCCCGCCGCCTACGCGATACCGGGGGGATCGAATACGGGCGCCGCTACCAGCTTTGATTGGAGTGACTGGTTCAAGATGTTTGATCCCAACACATATGCTCAGCAAATCCCCGAAGATCCATCAGATCCGAACAAAGCGGATCCGAAGTTGAAAGAATGATTTGAAATAAAGAACCTTCTTTTGATAAATCGCTTTGGGTTTTGATATTTCACTTTTACTTTCAACTTTATACTTTATAACTCAGTTACTGAATCGTTTCACACGCGCTCACATCAGGGGTAGGGTCTCTCTAGGCCTCATTTGAGAAAAGAAATGGGTGGCTTGACCCATATCAAAGGTAAATGTGTTTATACCATGTAAGTTTCACTCTGGCTTTTACCCAGTCATTGCGAACACGTGTTTAATTTAGACCAAATTGGAGTAGTGGAGAAAACCACATGCCGAATAATCTTTCACCACGTGTAGATCAATGGTATGCACACCTGGACAAAGGGCAGCGATTCTACGTTACTGCTTTTGATAAAGAAGATGAAACCATAGAGATTCAACATTTTGACGGTGATGTTGAGGAATTTACACTGGAAGAATGGCGTGATCTCGATATTATACTGAGTGAGGCACCCGAGAGCTGGAGTGGTGCTCTGGATATCGCCGAACAGGACGACTTCGGGACTGAGATCACAGATACACAACCCGAAGATTGGGTAGAACCACAACAGGATTTTCGCCCCGAAGGCCAGGAGAAGCTTACTCAGGACATCGATGAATCTCAGGTGGCTGTTTCTACCCTTTCCGCCCCTTCAGCCGGGGAGCAAGCCGCGGGCAATGTGCTGGTTAAACGTTTAGATGGGATATACGAAGAGAGGTTGGGGGATATCTGGACAGCGCAATACTCACCGGAGCCTGCGACCGGCCTATGGCAAGTTGAAATTCTCAAGGATGATGTGCTGGAGTGGCAGACATCTGGCTTCACCTCCATTGAAGAAGCACGACAGTCAGCTCAAGAGTACTACAACCAATTGTAGGAACAAGCCCGAAAAGAACTCGACACGACAACTATTCGTAACTCAGAACAGGTGAGTTTAATATGGTCACCTCACCACCTCGTGCCGATTATCACTGCGAATGCTAGCCCCTACTGGATCCCGATCTATACTCGCTGCATGAGTTCTGTATAGTTGGTATTCTTGAAACACCCTAATGGGCGTTTCCCATGGCATCTGACGAGACGCACCTGGCACGAAAACTCGCTGTTGTCCTGCACGCCGATGTCGTTGGCTCCACGGAGCTGGTACGTCGCAATGAGACTATTGCCCACGATCGGATCCAAAACTGTTTTGCACGTCTGTCCGAAACCGTTCAAGCGTACGGGGGCGTTGTTCACGAGCTGAGAGGTGATGCGTTACTCGCCGAGTTCAGCCGGGCGTCGGATGCGGTGTCCGCGGCCTTGGCGTTCCAGGCGGGAAACCTTGAGCACAACACCGCACTGGAAGACGATATTCAGCCGGAAGTCCGTATTGGTATCACCCTTGGCGAAGTCGTTATCTCGGATGGCACCCTGACTGGCCCCGACGTGGTACTCGCCCAGCGCCTGGAGCAGCTTGCTCCACCGGGTGGTGTCTGCATCTCGCAAGCAGCCAATCAATCAATACCCGAACGACTTCCATTCGACTATGAGGATCTAGGCGAACAGCCACTTAAGGGATTCGACAAGGCAGTCCACGCCTATTCCATTGTATTGCGACCCGGAGAGACCATTCCGGCACCGGAGCCAGATACGACAACCGGTAAAACCGGACCGGTTCAACAGAAACAGGTGTGGGCGATCAGCGGTGTGATTGCTTTGCTGTTGGTTGTCGCGAGCTTATTCTGGATCAAACCGTGGGCGCCACAGTGGAAGCTACCCGATAAACCTTCGATTGTCGTCTTGCCATTTACCAACATGAGCGATGAGTCCGAAGAAGAGCATTTTGCCGATGGTATGACAGACGATTTGATTACTGATCTCTCCCGAATCTCCGGTCTTTTCGTAATCGCTCGCAACACCAGCTTTACCTACAAAGGGGCACCGGTAAATATACCGGCAATAGCTGAAGAGCTCGGGGTTCGCTATGTGTTAGAGGGAAGCGTTCGCCGCGCTGGCGGAAAGCTTCGCATTAACGCGCAACTTATCGACGCTTCGACCGGCGGACACCTGTGGGCGGAGCGCTATGATAGCGATAGTAAGGATGTTTTTTCGCTGCAAAACCAGGTGATCGGCAGGATCGCTACGGCACTTGAAGTCACGCTGACCGATTCCGAGAAGTCTCAACTCGAGCGCATACCAACGCGCAACCTCGAGGCCTATGATTACTTCCAGCGTGCCAAACGTAAGTTCTATTTATGGGGAAGCGACAACAAACGCATGGCTCTATCCCTCTATCAAAAGGCGCTTGAGCTCGATCCGGAATTCGCCGAAGCGTATGCGGGCGTTGCATCCATCGCATCACGGGTCTGGCGATGGGGTATGGCCGGTGTTCTGCCCGGTCCTGTGGCGCGCCAGCTCGCTTTCTCTGCGGCCAGCAAAGCTTTAGCGCTTGATCCTAACAACGGGGAGGCGTATTCGGTACTTGGCTGGTCGCAATTGGTCGAGGGCGAGTATGAACAGGCTATCGCAACGGCGCGACGTGCCGTTTCTATGCAATCGAGTCCGGATATCTATGCGCAACTCGCCGGTGTGCTGGGTTATTCAGGGCGACACGCTGAAGCGTTGACTGTGATGGAGCAAGCATTGCGACAGGAACCGAAACCCCCGCCCACATTCCACGGCATGCTAGGTTGGGTACTATTCTGGAATGGTCAGTATGAAGAAGCGATTGAATCCCTCGAAAAGGCACGGGAAGGCGGTGTGGAATACTTCCCATTTCTTGCTGCGAGTTATGCCGAACTAAATCGACATGATGAAGCGAAAGCCATTGTGAAAAAAATTCGCGATCACTTTCCAACTGTCAGCCTCGCCTGGGTCCAGTCGGCCTATACCTACTACCAGCGGCCGGAAGATCTTGAGCATCATCTCAATGCACTTCGCAAAGCAGGTGTCCCAGAGTGGCCGTTTGGTTTTCAAGGGCGGGAAGAAGACCGGTTGAACGGAAGCGCAATTGCAGCACTGATATACGATCAGACTTGGGTAGGACATGATATAGAAAACCGCGGGCCGGTCGTTCAGGAATTCGACAAGAATGGCAACGTCGTTGTCAAAGGCATGGGTTCACTTCTGGTAGGCACGGCTACCGTGGAAGGTGAAATGCTATGCTTCCAGATCCCCGCAAGAAACCTGGGTCGTAAACAGTGCAGTTATCTATTCCGCAACCCGGAAGGAACACCTGAGAATCAGAACGAGTATGTGATGGCCACTGATACCATGATTCTGAATTTCTCGGTTAAACCCTGACGCGGCTTTTACCAGCAGACAGCTATTGGCTCACCAGCTCCATCAACTTTTGCTGCCAGTCGGCATCAAGAGCAACGTCTGGTACATAGTCCTTCCGTACTCGGTTACTGGCAAATAAGTACAGCTTGCCGTCGATGATACGCCAGGCTCGTGGGTTGGCGGCTGTAACGTTACCACCAGTTGCGGCAGACGAGCAGTACCCCCCATGCTGGGGAATATATTTCACAGGCTCCGCAACAAACATTCGCCTGTGTTCATCGCTGACAAAATGCCATTGCCCACCAAGGTATTCATAGATGAAATCCGGTGAACCCTTAACCGCCTTATCCATGGTGAAATAGGCCACGGGATCATAACCGTAGATGAAAATACCTTCGTAACCACTGACGGCCGAGTCGGTGGTAGGCGTGGGTTCACCAGGATTAAAGTAGCCGACACCACAGACTTGATCATCGACCTTGGTAATCAGCGACGTCTTTTTGCGTGGCCCTGGTTCTTCACCGCGAACAACCAGATAGGCTACTTCTGAGAAGTGATTTTTCCTAGCAACCTCATACACTTCCTCACCAACAGGCTTGCCTGAGAGGTCTACGAAGGCTCGCATGTTCCACTTACCCGCACCTCTGGGGTGAGCCGAAAATATTCCGTCTGGGCCGGCGCAAAACACATATAGATCTCGGTCTCGATAACCGCCGTCCTTCTTGTTGAAAGCTTCGAGGGCTGCAGATTTGTCTTTTTGTAAAGCAGCCACAGCACGTTCCAACATTGCTCTGGCCTCTTCAGGGGTTCCGAATTCCGAAGCGTACACTGTGATGGAATTCATAATCACAGCAAAAGAGAAAATTGAGAGGAATCTAAGATGGGTCATGATCTTGACCTCCTTAATGTTACCGTCTCACACTGCGATGTCTCCAAGTCGGTGTGAATGGATCGTGCAGTTCATTATATTTAAATCATCAATGGATTAAAACGAATCCCTAGTGAGTTGAACAAAAGACATATGGTTAGTAATCAGATGATCCTTAATCTTTCTTATAAAAGTCTTGATCCATTAGCAACATTCTTGTTTTGATATTATTTATGACGCGTATATTGTGGTTACTCGTTGCCAGCTTTCTTTGGTTGCCCAGCTTACATGCCTGGAACCCGGCAGCTCATCGCATCTCTTCCCAGATTGCCTGGGATGAACTGACCCCCGATGTAAAAAAAGAAGTTATGCGAATCCTTCGATTCCACCCACGATATGACGATGACTTTGACAAAGAGATGCCGATTGATGTACGTCTAGGAACAAAAGACGATCTCTATGCCTGGCTGTTCCAACAAGCGTCCGTTTGGCCGGATATGGTACGGGATTTGAGTGACGATAATCGGCGAGCAGAATACAACCGAAGCAAATGGCACTGGGTCAATGTACCGCTTTTTCTGTCAAACGCTGACGCACTAGCCCTGAAGGATACTATTTCACCAAATGTAGAAACTGACCCGACCTTGGCAGAGGACCCGAAGTACATGAATATCTTTCAGGCCATCAACTACAACGTTTTGATCCTGGAAGACAAGAACGCGCCCTACGGAGAACGAGCCGTTGCCCTATGTTGGATTGCTCACCTCATTCAAGACATTCACCAACCGCTCCATACCACCGCATTATTTACCACAGGGCGATTCACCGACGGCGATCGAGGAGGCAACCTCATCCCCGTTTCAGATCAAGGCCGGCGTCGAAACCTGCACGCTTTGTGGGATAACATAATCAGTGGAAATCAGTCCCCCACGATTATCCGCAAACGCGCAGCATTCCTTTCCAAAGTTCATCATGAAATGGGCATAAACGCCACAGAGGTCATGAGCACTGAGGCTTGGGCGAGAGAAAATCAAAGGATGGTTACACAATATGTGTATCCAAAGAGTATAACTGCGGAGATTAAGAAAATGGAAAACAAGGAAGAGAAGCTGCATCCGATCCGACTCGAAGAGGAATATCGCAGCCTCGGACAGGAGATTGCCGAGATCAGGATTGTAGAAGCGGGATTTAGGTTGGCTTACCTACTCAATCAACTATAAATACCGGGGACAGTATTCTTTTTAACGACTTATTTTATTGACCATTGTAAAAAT
>JASJAT010000090.1 GCA_030066885.1 Arenicellales bacterium
TTCGTCACGGCTGGCAGTCTCAATTGGATGGAGTCCGGTGCCTGGTATTGGGGTCATTGAGTCCTCCTTTGTTTTTGTCCGGGGATCACAATCTAATAACCGCTGACAAATTCACCGTATTTGTCGTTGACATCGATAATGTTCATAAGCCGGTCATGATAAACCGAATGCTGATCTGGAACCTCCTGAAACTGTATCATACTAGGAAAGCGAAACACGTGTACGGGGCGCATCGATTGCGTAGGCTTAATTTGGTTTTAATTCAGGAGTGACCGTGGCGGAGGCAACGTCGCAAAACAAACTGTGGGATCCAGCAGAATCCATGCCGCGGCCGGAATTGCGAAACCTGCAGCTCCGACGCTTGCAAGCGTGTGTTGATGGGGCTTCCAAAGTTCCCTTCTACCAGGAAGCTTTCAAAAAACAGGGATTGAGTACGGATTCGATAAAGAGCCTCGACGATCTCCGTCGCTTCCCGTTCACCACCAAAGCCGATATGCGACAACATTATCCTTTAAGGATGATGGCTGTGCCTAGGGAATCGCTTGCGCGCATCCATGGCTCTTCCGGGACCACCGGTAAACCAACTTTTGTCGGCTATACAAGCCAGGATCTGGAAATCTGGGCTGGGCTCTGCGCTCGATTTTTAACGGCAGGTGGACTGCGTTCGCACCATGTAGTGCATGTTGCCTTTGGTTACGGATTGTTTACAGGTGGCTTTGGGTTGCACTACGGTATCGAGAAAGTCGGGGCAGCGGTAGTTCCGGCGGCTTCGGGACACACACTGCGGCAACTCATGCTGATTGAGGATCTCAAACCCGATGCGCTTGTTTGTACGCCGAGTTACGCCCTAACCATCGCCGATGCAGCACACAAGGAAGGGCTTGACCCTTGCCGATTCAGCCTTAAATACGGCTATCTAGGTGGTGAGCCATGGACGGAAGAGATGCGCACAGCCATCGAAACTGAATTCGATATCACCGCTTTTAACAACTATGGTTTGAGTGAGATTATCGGGCCCGGCGTAAGCGGCGAATGCTGTGAACGACAAGGCATGCATATCCAGGAGGACCACTTTCTGGTCGAGTGTATCGACTCTGAGACTTTAGAACCAGTTGCTGATGGCGAGCTTGGCGAGCTCGTCTTTACTACGCTTTCGCGTCAGGCCATGCCGATCATACGTTACCGTACAAGGGATATCGCATCCTTAACCCATGCCCCCTGTCCTTGTGGTCGTACTGGGGTTCGTATGAGCCGGGTCAAAGGAAGGTCAGACGACATGTTGATCATTCGAGGTGTCAACGTGTTTCCATCTCAAATAGAAGAGGCACTATTGCGTGTTAACGGCAGGGCCGCCCACTATATGATCGAGGTGGACAGGCCCGAGACCCTAGATGAAATCACTATCCGTGTTGAAGCCCAGGCAGATAGCCTTTCAGGTCGATCTGGTGACACTGGGGGATTGCAACAGCGCTTCCAGGAAAGTGTTTACGCGATAGCAGGAGTGCGTGCCGAAGTGATATTGACATCGCCGGGGACGCTGACACGTTCAGAAGGTAAGGCTATTCGAGTCCTCGATCGACGAAAGTCCTAAAGTTCGCGTTAGCCAGTCGCGCAACGCTCCCCCGATTTCATCCGGGGAGTCTTCTTGGATAAAGTGGCTGCCCCGCACGGTCACTTCGGTCTGATTAGGCCAAGTGCGACAGAACTCCCTTTGTGCACCAGCCAGAATTGCGCCCGGATCTGCGTTGATGAATAGCTTGGGCACGTCCGATTCTGCCAGCCAGTTAGCATATTCCTCGACTATGGCCGTTACATCGCTGGGCTCACCTTCGATCGGGATCTGGCGGGGCCAGGTTAGAGTGGGTCTTCTGCCTTCTCCCGGTTCTGAAAACGGGCGTCGATACTCATTCATTTCATCCTCGGTCAGTTTGCGCAGAATCGAGCCCGGTAGCACGCGTTCGACAAATATATTGTTCTCCAGCACCATGCTCTCACCAGCTTCTGATCGAAAACCTTGAAATACACTACGCGCCGCTTCCGGCCACTCTTCCCAGGTGACGGGCCGTACGATGCCTTCCATATAACAAATCCCTTTTAGCGCGTCGCGATGACGATTGGCCCAGTAAAAACCCAAAGCCGATCCCCAGTCATGTAGTACGAAAACCACAGACGAAGTAATCCCGAGCACCTCCAAGGCGGCATCGAAGTATTCACTATGTTCGACGAAGGTGTAACGCTCCGGACCTGGGTTCTCCAATTTGTCGGAATCACCCATGCCGATCAAATCGAGTGCAATGCATCGGCCCAGATCCTTTACGTGAGGCATGATGCTTCGCCAAAGGTATGAAGAAGTCGGGTTGCCATGTTGGAAGACGATGGGATCACCTTCGCCCATTTCAACATAGGCCATCTGTTTTCCCAGCACGTCGACCTTTTTCTTTGGGTGTTCTGTGACATCCACTCTAGCGTCTCCTAAAAAACAGTGTTGCTCTTATTGCATCTGATTGGAATTGGGCCAGTGCATTGTAACAACCGTGCCTTGTGAATCTAAATCACCCGGCTTGTTCATATTCCCTGATGTGTATCAACGTCATTGAATCACCCTGGATATAAGGCTTTCCCGGAACGACAGGGCGAGAAAGCAAGCAGACTTGGTTTGTACTTGCTTCTTGCTGGTTAAATTATTGGTTTGGGGTTTGGCAATCAGGTAACGTGGATTTAAGATTGAGAGATATCCAAGTAGGGTCCAACATGTACACCACGATCTTATTGGCTGGTTTACTTACTTTGAGCCCGGCCTCCAGCGTCACTGCCACCAAGCAGTCTACAAGTGGCTACACACCGCGCGGCATCACAACCAAACCTAAACCTTATCGGATCGATTCAGGGATCCCGGATTACACTGTTCCAAAGTTGAAAAGTTCACGTTTGATCCACGATAAACAAAACCGCTACAGGTTGCAGGATGAAATAAGCTGTTACATCGTGCGCTGTACCGAGGTCAACAAAATTAACAAACGGGATCGAACTTCACCAATTAAATCTTACAAATAAACACTGTTTAATTTTTTCCTCTTGGTCCGACGTGGGTGATCACCTAGGAACCATTCTATCTTCAACAATCGCGATACTGGGTTATGAATGAACACGCCTCAAAAATCCGGAGAAAACTATGACGAAGAAGATTGAGTTCTTCTATGACTATGGCAGCCCCAACTGTTACTTGGCTTGGACGCAGCTGCCCGGTCTCTGTACGCGTTACGGCGCTGGCCTGGTCTACAAACCAATTCTTTTAGGAGGGATCTTCAAGGCAGTGGGAAACGAGACGCCGGTAAATGTTGAACCAAAGGGTAAATGGATGTTTGAAGATATCGTGCGTTATGCGAAGCACTATGATGTTGCCTTTGAGATGAATCCACACTTCATATTCAACTCACTGTCCGCGATGAGAGGAGCCGTCTGGGCCCAGTCTGAAGGGTGCATAGAATCCTACAACCGGGCGATGTTTGAGGCTGCATGGGTTAACGGACGAAATCTCGGTGATGCAGATGAACTACGGAATATCGTTTCCGACGTAGGCCTGGATGCGACAGCATTTGCTGGTGCAATCCAATCGACCGAAGTCAAACAGGCCTTAATAGACGAGACCAATATTTCCGTCGATAAAGGCGTGTTTGGTGCCCCAACCATGTTCGTGGATGGGGTAATGCATTTCGGTCAGGACCGTTTACCCTGGATCGAACGCGCGTTGTCCGATGGGTGATAGATCCAGTCGCGCCATGACCTCAATCGGAGAATTCGACTACATCGTTGTTGGCGCCGGTTCTGCAGGATGCTTGCTTGCAAATCGTTTATCCGCCGATCCGGGGACGCGCGTTTTATTGCTGGAGGCAGGCGGCAGAGACAACTATTTTTGGATCCATGTACCGGTCGGTTATTTATACACGATCAATAACCCACGCACTGACTGGTGCTACAAGACAGATACTGATCCAGGCCTCAATGGTCGAGCCATCAACTACGCCCGAGGCAAGGTGTTGGGAGGGTGTTCCTCAATCAATGCCATGATTTATATGCGTGGGCAGAAAAGTGATTATGACCACTGGTCTTCTCTGGGCAACCGGGGCTGGTCCTGGGATGAAGTGCTACCTTATTTTAAGCGTGTCGAGGATTTCGTACATGGCGCCGACGAATTCCACGGCGCAGGGGGAGAATTTCGGGTAGAGGAAAGAAGAGTAAGTTGGGAGATCTTGGATGCTTGGCGCGCTGCAGCGGAGGAATGCGGGATCCCGAAGGTGGCCGAGTTTAATAGAGGAGATAATTTCGGCAACGCCTATTTCCAGATGAACCAGCGACGTGGCGTGCGCTGGAGCGCAACCAAGGCCTTTCTACAGCCAGTAATGAACCGATCCAACCTGTCGGTTATTACCGAGGCACATGTTAAACGCTTAAATATCCAGTCCAACGGGGAAACAAAGCGGGCAACCGGCGTGGAGTTCCAAGTAGGTGGAGATCCGGCACAGCAAGCCGTTGCCAGTCGTGAGGTTGTCCTTGCCGCTGGCGCCATCGGTTCACCGCAACTCTTGCAGCTCTCAGGTATCGGACCACGCTCGCTCCTAATGGAATTTGATATCCCGCTGGTACATGAGTTGGCTGGAGTGGGTGAAAATTTACAGGACCACCTGCAGATCCGCATGGTCTATAAAGTAAAGAACGCTGTAACCCTCAACCAAAGGGCCAACAGCATACTGGGACGAATCGGTATGGGGCTTGAATATTTCTTGTTCAAGACAGGCCCGCTCACTATGCCCCCCTCTCAACTTGGGGCGTTCGCGAAAAGCGATCCAGAACAGCCGAGTTCAAATATTGAATGGCACGTGCAACCGCTTTCACTCGATCAATTCGGCAGCCCACTGCATACCTTTCCGGCAATTACCCCCTCGGTGTGTAATCTCAGACCTACCAGCCGAGGATATGTTCGCATAGTGTCCAAAGACCCAATGTCACACCCCGTAATCCGGTTGAATTATCTGTCGACACCAGAGGACCAGAGGGTAGCAGCGGACGCTATGCGCTTTAACCGGCGGATTATGAACAGTAACGCGCTCGCTAAATATCGACCCGAAGAGTGGAAACCTGGTGTGCAGGTCCAAAGCGATGCCGATCTGGTGCACGCAGCCGGAGATCTCGGAACCACCGTTTTTCATCCAGTCGGCACCTGCAAAATGGGGCACGATGAGCTGGCCGTCGTAGATGACCAACTTCGTGTGCAAGGTATTAATGCACTGCGGGTTATCGACGCTTCGGTAATGCCGAATATCATCTCAGGTAACACAAACGCTCCGACAACCATGATTGCGGAAAAAGGTGCTGAACTCATACTTCTGAGCCAGAGCTAGCTTGATCTGCATAAGGGGATAGTTTATTGATCTATCCCTGTTTTAAGAGCGGAAGGTCGAATCAAACCAGTTTTCTAGGTATGGTTTGTTTTGTCGACTGATCAGTTAGTGGCGACATGAGCGAGATAAAGCGCTGTCTCGAACAAAAACACCTTGCTCAACTTTGGCAACAACAAGCCAGGGTTGAAGAGGCCAGAGGACTTTTAACGCCGATATATGACTGGTTTACCGAAGGCTTGGATACGTGGGAGCTTAAGCAAGCAAAGTCACTTCTGGAAGCGCTCGGGTAGCAGGCCAATACAGATCTACACATTTGAATCCTGCTAAGTGTTTCCGAAATAACTTGCCAGATTCCAAGACGTCATTGCCACGTATAGTCCTCTCTACTTTTGGTTCCTACGGTGATGTCAATCCTTACATCGCGATAGGGATAGCTCTTCGCTCCTTAGGCGCTGGCGTGTGCGTTGCGACAACGGAGATTTACCGAGACGACGTACTCCGCCATGGTCTCGAATTTGCGCCAATACGACCCACAATCGATAGTGAAGATGTTGAGCTAGTCAACAAGGTGATGAATCCGTGGACCGGTGCGGAATTCATGATTCGAAAGCTGTTTATGCCCGCTTTGAGAGACAGTTATGACGACCTCTTTCGAGCTTGCGATCAAGCCGACTTTCTTTTATCCCATGTGCTGTCTTTGGCGGGCCCGGTGGTAGCCGAGCAACGCGACATACCCTGGGCGACTGCATTTCTACAGCCGATGGTGTTGTTCTCAGCCTACGACGTGCCAGTCATTCCCCCACTGACTGCCATGCGATACTTGCGTTGCTTAGGACCGCGATTTAATCGCGCATTGATTCGACTGCTATTTGCTACATCAGCGCATTGGGGACGACCCGTCCATACGCTCAGATCTGATCTTGGATTGCCCGCTGGATCTAATCCGCTAATCGAAGCGTATCGTTCTCCGTTCGGGAACCTGGCGCTCTTCCCGGAGGTTTATGCCGCACCTCAACCCGATTGGCCAACGAACACAGCGTGTTGTGGTTTTCCGTTTCTGGATGAAGACTTGGGTGGTGGTCGTCTTTCGAAGGAAGTGGATGATTTCTTCAATAGCGGTCCACCACCCCTGATATTCACGCTTGGATCTGCCGCGGTGAGGGTTGCACGAAACTTCGTTGGCCACGCTCGCACCACAGCGCAACATCTCAACATGCGGGCACTGATCGTGGCCGGACCCAAGGCATCGGATTGCGACGCCGATTTAGCGGAAGATGTTCTTATCATTTCTTCCATACCGTATTTCGAGGCGTTCCCTAAAGCAAATGCAATCGTGCATTCTGGAGGGATCGGAACTACGGCGCACGCCCTTCGCGCTGGCGTACCACAGGTCATCGTGCCATTCAGTCACGATCAATTTGACAACGCAGACCGTATCGCACGACTTGGTTGTGGAATCGATGCAGGTAACCGGCGGGTCAGTTCAGTACAGCTGTCGAAAGCGATTAGAACTGTGCTTGCCGACCCACGCTACGCATCACTTGCAGGTCACGTCGCTCGGCAAATCAGGACCGATGCCGCGGATCAAGCTGCACGAACCGTTTTAAAAATGGCTAACGCATAAAAACACTATTGTCATCATTTGTACTCTGCGGTATTCAATACTCTCGCAAAGACGCAAAGCACGCAAAGGAATTGCAACGATGACCGAAAACGAAATTGGAAAATATGTTGTCGATACAGCGGTTAAGATTCATCAAGAGATTGGACCAGGACTTCTGGAGTCAGTTGATGAGGTTATCTGGCTTGTCGATTGCGAGAGCTAGGTGTTCAGGTGGAACGGCAGGTTGCTATTCCTATTAAATATCAAGACTTTAAATTTGATGAGGGATTCCGCATTGATCTCATGCTTGAGAAAAAGGTCATTGTTGAAATTAAATGTGTTGAAAAGCTAAACAACGCACACAAAAAACAACTGCTAACCTATCTTCGCCTTACCGGTTTGCATCTAGGTTATCTGTTAAATTTTGGTGAATCACTGATGAGAAACGGTATCACCCGCATGGTGAATCGACTTGTCGAGCAAGCGCAATAATATCTTTGCGTGCTTGGCGGCTTGGCGAGAGTTAATCACTAACTATATCTATCCTAATATCTCCAGTGAGCCAAAGAATGAGGAATGAGTTAGTTGTCAGACCTCGGAGGAGGTGTACATACTGTTTGATTTCCTTTAAGTTCGTCCGGCCAGCTTTCCACCGGTACGATGCCGTCGGAACTTTGCATGTAGGCGATAGCAAACTGGACTAACGAGGCAGCGGACTGCGGCGTGAGCCGACTAAAACGGAGATTGTATTTATCCGGTGCGCGCAACGCGATGTTACAAGGATTCAAGCAACCGTTGAGACAGTTCACCCGTCTTAGGGCGAGCTCGGAAGACAGCCCCATGCGCCCGAGTGTTTCGTCCACAGCATCCCCTAGTAGAGATCCCTGACTCCGTTCATCTGGTGCAAGCCTCCGGTCTCGCACACAGGTTTGACAAACGTAAAGCCGGGTCAACTCGCTGCTGCTTTACCAGCAGCGGGTCGAGGTACTTCGGGTCGTTTGTGAAACTGCCCGTCCTTCATAATACCGAGTAGCTTGCCCTGGTCCTGAAGGATACTCACATCTTCCACCGGGTCCCCGTCGACCAACAATAGATCGGCGAGATAGCCCTTCTCTACCATACCCAGCTCCTCGCCCATCATCATGATTTCGCCGCCGTATCGTGTCGCCGCGACAATCGCTTCCATCGGTGTGAAATCAAGATAGTTGACAAAATGCTCTAGATCGCGAGCGTTGTTTCCTACCGGATTCCAGGCGAATCCATAGTCACCTCCCGGTAGTACCCTTACTCCACGTTTTTTCAATTCCTTCATGTTTCCGCAAGCAACCTCCAGTTCGCGTCGCATCCCGAGGCTCTCGGCAACCTCAGTGGTAATACCCCAATCGGAAGCTTCGTACAGAGTGGTAATGGTTACACCTAGAGTTGGTGCAACGAATACGGTGTCTTTGACCGATTCGAGCATATCGAGCGCTTCTTCATCCGATAGCGTGGCGTGGTAGACAATCTCTATACCATTGCGCACACTCATCTTGACGGATTCTGCGCTTCGGGCGTGCGCAGCAACCCTTTTTCCGCGCGACCGCGCAACTTCGCAAACTGCCGCTACCTCGGCTTCGTTCATAACGGTTTGGTTTGCCTTGGCAAACGGGACGAACTCGTCACCGGAGGGATTGATTTTGAGGGTGTCTGCACCTTCCCGACACATTTCCCGGGCGACTCGACGAAACTCGTCTGGGCCATCACACACGATGGCGAAGGTAGACCGGTCCATATGAGACAGGCGCACGTCTCCTAGTCCACCCGTGACTGTGAGTTCGGGAGTGGCTGCTAGCATGCGAGGCCCGGGGATATCACCGGCATTGATTGCGTCCCGGATGACGATATCCAGACGTGGTTTGGCCGACGCGGCGCTACACAAACTGGTGAAACCCTGGTCAAGCATGAGCTTTACATGCTTCATCGTCAATAAGGTGTGCTCCTCGGGCGGCAGTTCGCCCAGCGCTTCAAGCGTCGATGTGTTTGCAAAACTTGGATGTGCATGCGCTTCTATCAGTCCGGGCATCAGCGTTGCGCCGCCGCCGTCGATGACTTCGACGTTGTCACGAGACACTTTTGCACCGTCTCGCGCTACTTCTTGAATACGATTTCCCTGTATCCTCACCTCACCTTCGAATGCAGGGTCGCCTGAACAGTCCAGGATGTGAACATTGGTGAATACGGTATTGGCCATATCTACCTCCTTTGGTTAGGTGCTGCTATTCGTAGCCGTTAAGCGCGAAAGACCAGTTGTCTCTGCTTCCGCCAGCCTAATTGTGTGACACCGCGCCGGTGATCACAAGCGCAGTTCGCGATAAACGAGCCGTCCAGGTGGCGATTTACCCGCCACCGGTCACAGAACTAGGGAGTCTTCCGTATTCTGATCGAAGAAGTGAAGTTTTTCCTGTTCGAATGAATAGTATATTGTCGCGTCGACGTCCGCTTCGAAGGCGGAATCTGTGACGGCCCTGATCTGCTGGTGCTCGCCTATCCGTACCGACACCCAATTTTCCATTCCCATATGTTCGACTAAATAGATCATGGCTGCGCAGGTATTTTCATCCTGTTGCTGTTGTAAGTTGACGTCCTCCGGACGAATACCGACGATTACCTCTCCAGATACGTTGCCTATCTTGTCCATAACCTCTGTCTTCAGACGAAAGGTATCGGTGGTCCCTTTTAAGGTAAGGTTGCCGTCTGTGACGTGGCCCTCAAGAAAGTTAATCTTGGGCGTCCCCACGAAGCCCGCTACAAAGACATTTTTCGGACGATTGTACACTTCGAAGGGCTTATCACTCTGGATTAAAACTCCGTCCCTGATAACTCCGATTCGATCTGCCATGCTCATCGCTTCCACCTGGTCGTGTGTCACATAGAGCAACGTGGCACCGAGTTCTCTTTGCAGCCGTTTCAGTTCTAGTCTAAGGGCTTCGCGCAGCTTGGCATCGAGGTTGGATAAAGGCTCATCCATCAAAAACGCCTGGGGTTCTCGTACGATTGCGCGTCCGATCGAAACCCGTTGCATCTCACCACCGCTGAGTTTATCGGTTGCGCGGTCCAATAAGTGGTCAATGCGTAGTGTTTTGGCAACGTATTCCACCCGTCTATTCCTTTCGTCCGGAGTGATGTTCCGAATCCTGGACTTGAGGGGAAAGCTGAGATTTTCTCGGACGGTATAGTTCGGATACAGAGAGTACTGCTGAAATACCATAGCCACGTCCCGATTCGCCGGGCTCCAGTCTGTAACGTCCTTGTTGTCTATAAACACGCGGCCCTCGTGAGCAGATTCGAGTCCGGACAAGCATCGCAGAGTGGTTGTCTTACCTGCACCAGTGGGTCCTAAGAGGACATAGAACTCTTGGTCTTGGATTTCGAGCGTTAAATCATCGACGGCAATCACGCCATCGTATTTTTTGGTCACACTGTCGAGTCGAATAGCTGCCACGATGTTCTTTGTGCGAATGGAGTTAGATGCCGAGGGATTCGCCGCTTACGGTGTCGAAGAAATGGAGTCTGTTCTCATCCAGATGAATCCAGACTTCCTGACCTTCGCGTTCTACATAACGACTGCGCGTGCTGGCTCTCATGACGTCGTCGCCTACTTTCAGATCGACGATATCGTAGGGGCCGAGGGGTTCGATATCATCCACCTCAGCTTTGATGTATCCGTTGGTGGGTTGTCGTTCCACCAACACTGCTTCCGGTCGGATTCCTACCGCCAGAGACTTTTGATTGAAATCTTTCGCTTTCAATTTTTCGTAGATCGCTTTCGAAAACTCGAATCGGTCGACGTGACGCTCGCCGATTACTACGTGGGTAACGTCTCCGTTTCCATCACACTGACAATCGACTAGGTTCATAACGGGGCTGCCGATGAACTGTGCGACAAAAACATTGGCTGGATTGTCGTACACCTCCTTAGGTTTGCCGATCTGCTGCAGAATCCCTAGATCCATAACTGCGATCTTATCTCCCATGGACATAGCTTCCACCTGATCGTGTGTTACATATACCGTTGTAGAGCCGGTCTCAATATGCAGGTGTTTGAGTTCGGTACGTAGTTCTTCTCTGAGCTTGGCGTCAAGAGAACCCATGGGCTCATCCATTAACATGGCTTTGGGGTCTCTGACCAACGCTCTGGCCATGGCCACCCGCTGCATATCTCCCCCGCTCATCGCCGAAGGCATATGGTCAATTATCGATCCGATGCGTAACACGGACGCTACTTCTTTAACTTTGGCTGCGATCTCGTTCTTGGCAACGCCCGCGGCTTTAAGAGGGAAAGCGATGTTGTCGAAAGCCGACAGATGAGGGTACAAGGCAAAGAGTTGAAACACGAAGGCGATGTCCCGGTCCCGCGCCGGTAACGCTTGTACTTCTTGACCATCAATTGCAATCTCACCGGAATCGATTTCTTCCAATCCTGCAATGGCGCGCAAGGTAGTCGTTTTACCGCAACCCGATGGCCCGAGAAGGACCACGAATTCTCGATCCTTGATGTCGAGGTTCAGTTGCTTGATTACTTCGAGGGGGCCGAACCGTTTTACGATGTTGGACAGTCGTATGGTTGCCATTGCACTCGCTAGCGCTTTTGTTTCGGATTGGGTAGAGGTTGGATGTGTGAGAAAACAATAAAGCCCACTAATCCCACCAAAGTGATCGTAAAGCCATAGCGATGCAGCCATTCCCACCACGGCTGGCTAATACCGAATATGCCCAGAATGATGAGCCACATGGAGATGGGTTCGAAGTATTTTGCACTCAATTCACGAAACATTGTTAACTCGCGTTATTGCATCACTTTCGAATGGCGCCGAAGGTCACCCCCCGCAGTAAATGATTTCTCAGCATGAAGGTAAATATGACCACCGGGATCAAGAACAAAACCGTACCTGCCGCGATGGCCGTCCAGTCCGGCAACCCAGATCCAACCTGAGATGGAATGAAGGGTGGCGCGGTTTGCGCCCTGCGCGCAGTGAGGACCAGTGCAAACGCATACTCGTTCCAGGCTGTTATGAAACAAAATACTGCAGTGGCAGCCATGCCGGTTACTGATTGGGGGATTACGATCTTGCGGAAGGCCTCGAAACGGGTGTAGCCGTCTATCATCGCCGCTTCTTCGTACTCAACCGGTATCTCATCGATAAAACCCTTCATCAACCATACTGAGAATGAAAGGTTGAATGCTGTATACAGAATGATCAAACCGAGATGTGTATCGATCAAACCGACGGCACGATACATCAAAAATAGTGGAACGATGATTACCAATGGTGGCAGCATTCGAGTACTCAGGATGAAAAACAGCCAGTCTTTTTCTCCCTTTACTCTGAATCTCGAGAAACCGTAGGCGGTCAAAGTTCCCATGGCCACAGACAGAACCGTGCTGACTATGCTGATGAGCACACTGTTCCACAATCTATTGGGATAAGGTGACGCACGAAGGATCTTCTCGCCGCTGTCATAGATCAACTTTTCGTACCAGCGGGCGTCGGCATACTTCTCCGGTGTCGGGTCGCTGATGGTTGCGTACCTTACAACCAGCGCCAAGTAGTCGGTGGCCCTCTCCGGACCGAGGGCTTCGTTGACCGCATCGGTGAATTGGCTTTCAGTCCGGTAAAGTTTGCCTACCGCCGCCAACTCGACCAGTACATCTCCCGGAACGCCATCGGCTTCCAGGCTTTCCAGTGTTTGGTCCGTAATTTTGTATTTAGGCGCCCGCAGTTGGGTGCGCTTGGTGAACACCTTGACCAGGCCGGTCATCTCCGGTTGGAAAAAGATCTTAGGAGGCACCGCGACGGCGTCACTGAACGACTTGATCGAGGTCGTGGCGATCCAGTAAATGGGAATCAGCATGATAAAAGTAGTCACCAGTACCGCAGCGATCATTATGCGGTTGGCGAGTTTCTTTCTTTGTGAAACAACCGCAGCCATTAGCGTTGCTTGGCCTTGTTAAGATATTTAATGTAGATATTACTGATGCCGATAACCATGATCAGCATGATGTACGCGAAGGCGCACGACTTCCCCGTGTCCCATTGCTGGAACGCCATCCGGTACAGCTTGATGGCATTTACTTCGGTGTTGATGCCTGGTCCTCCTCCAGTCATCGTAAAGATCATGTCGAACTGCTTGAAGTTCTCCATGGTCCTGAAAATGATGGCTATCAGCAGCAGTGGAGATACCAAGGGCAACGTGATATTCCTGAAGGTAAACCACCACGAGGCCCTGTCGATTTCAGCAGCTTCGTAGAGATATTGTGGAATAGCTGAGAGTCCGGCCAGCGATAGCAGCATCACAAACGGTGCCCACATCCAGACGTCAGTAATAACCACCGCCCACATCGCGCGGTCGGGATCCGATAACCAGGCAAAATCGTTGGGCAGACCAAGAAGGGGATTGACGATTCCCCAGGACGGATTCCACAGCAGTTTCCAGAATAGGCCGACGACAGCGGGAGACATCATCATTGGGAGCAGTAATAGGGTGGTGATCAACCCCTTGCCTCGCATGGACCGATTCAACAGCAACGCGATTCCGAAACCCACCATGACTTCTCCGATAACCGCGTAAACAACGTACTGGGCGGTAAGGGTAAATGTGTCCCAGAAATTAGAGTCGTTTAATACTTCCCGGTAGTTCTGGATACCGACAAACACCGGATCGTCTGCAGAATTGGCACGCCATTCGTGGAAGCTGAGATAAAGCGACCAAAGCAGGGGAAAGACATTGATCAGGATAAGAAACACAATCGTGGGAATGATGAACAGATTGCGAATGCTGAGGTCACTCAAGCCGCCCTGGGCTGGATTGATGGGTGCGGCGGTGTGGTTCATGGGGTTGACTCTTGCAGTGCTATCCACGTGCGATGGCGCGTTTTACGAACGCAGGAATAGCAACCCCTAATGAAGACGAGTCCGGACGATAACCTAAGTCTCAGTGTGGCCAGAGCGTCCGGATAGCGAGGTTAGTTGGGGGCAGGATTTTCTTCCCACCCCCGTTTCCTGCGAGCTGTACGGCCAGGCATTGTTATTTCGAATAGCCGTGCTTTTTGAAGATTGCTTCCCAATCGTTAGCGATGTTATCGAGTGCTTCTTGCGCAGTTCCCTTATCCGCCACGATGTACTCGTGCAGGTTCCTCTGGATCGATTCCAGTAAATCGGCATACTCCGGGTTCGCCCAGAAATCTTTTACGATGAACATGCTTTCCATGAATGCTTTGTTATAAGGCGTGGCTTCCAGAAAAGCATCGGACTTAAGAACATTGGCATTGCAGGTGAAGCCACCCACTTCGGCCCACTTGTATTGGTTCTCTTCTTTTACGAACCATTCCAGGAAATCCCAGGCAAGCTGCTTCTGCTCATCCGAAATGTAGGAGTTGATTGACATCCCCTGCCCACCTAAAGCAGCAAAGCGGCCTTTGGGTCCGGCTGGATTGGCAAAATAGCCAGTGTTCTCCGCATGGGGATTGATCTTGGGGTTGGTCAGGGCAGGAAAGAACGCAAAGTAATTCATCGCCATGGCGACCTGGCCTTGGGTCATGGCTTGGTTTCCTTCAATGAAGAAGGTATTGCCCCAGTCTGGCGGCGTGAACTGGTACAACTCTTTGTAGAATTCGATTGCCTCTACAGAACCTGGACTGTTCACCAAACCTTGAACTTTGTAGTTCGCCATATCGCCCAGACTGCCACCGAAAGCCCACAGGACATTTTCGATTCCCATGGTCAGAGCGTCGTAGTCCTTCTGGGTGTAGATGGAAACACCATAGCGGCCTTCATCCGGACGATGAAAGAATTCGGCAATGTCACGCAGTTGTGCCCAGGTTTCAGGAATACCCAAGTCATAGCCGTACTTCTCTTTGAATGCGGCCATCTCTTTCGGGTCTTCGAACCAGTCTTTACGATAGGACCAACCGTCGGCGTCGCCCTCGGTCGGGATAGCCCAGTAGCGCTTTGATCCCTTCGGGTACTCGGCGTAAGCAGTAACTGTTCCTTCCGTCATGGATTTATCGACGCCATGTTCAGCAAAGAAGTCGGTCATCTCCACGTAGTGTCCGCCTGTCGCACCCGCACCGAGCCATTGAGAGTCACCAACAACGATATCGAAGCTCGTGCCTTTGGCGGTTAACTCAGTAAATGTTTTAGTTTGGAAATCCGGCCAAGGGGTGGTTTCCACGACGACTTCAACACCGTTCTCCTCTGTGTACATGTCGGCCAACTCCTGAAGTTGGTTGGCGGGATCCCATTCTGCCCAGAAGATCGTCAGGGATTGGGCGTTGACAGCACCACAGAATACCAGTGAAAAAAGCGCCAGAGATAGTCTCCGGAGAATTTGCATATACCCTCCTCGGTTTTGGTCGTTAATTTATAGATTGTTGAGATTGTTGCACTAGCAACGCCGGGAAGCATAGCAAACTGCATTGACGAAACCAAACGCTCGCTGGCATAGTGGAAACCGATTTGGAATGTGGGGCTCCCGCGTTGAAGCGGATCTACGTTGTCGGAACGGCCGATACCAAGGGCGAAGAGCTGACCTATCTTGCCGGGGTGGTTTCTTCGCTTGGCCAGGATCCCATCGTGGTAGATGTGGGTACTCGCGCGCCCACCGTTCCCGTTGATGTTACTGCTGTTGAAGTGGCCAGCCATGCACCGGCAGGCGCTGAATCGGTTTTAAGCACGGATGACCGTGGCACCGCTATGGCCGCAATGGGGGAGGCGCTGTCACGCTATATCACCAGCTGTGGCGATGTCGCAGGTGTCGTTGGCATAGGTGGCGGAGGCGGGACATCGATCATTACTGCCGGAATGCGTGCTTTACCTCTGGGTTTGCCTAAGCTGATGGTTTCGACGCTTGCGTCTGGCGATGTCGCTCCCTTCGTCGATGTATCCGATATCACCATGATGCCCGCTGTCACCGACCTCGCAGGACTCAACCGTCTCAGCCGCACCATCTTGCACAACGCGGGTACAGCCATCGCGGGTATGTGTAATCACCCATTGGTGGTGTCGGACGAAAAACCGGCCCTGGGTTTGACTATGTTTGGCGTCACTACTGACGCTGTGTCAGCGATTACTGACCAGCTCAAGAGGGAATACGATTGTCTGGTCTTTCACGCGACTGGAACCGGTGGAAGAGCGATGGAGAAACTGGTCGACAGCGGCATGCTGGTCGGTGTGCTGGATATCACTACGACTGAAATCTGCGACCTTCTCTTGGGTGGTGTACTCTCGGCCGGCGAGGACCGCTTGGGTGCGATTGCCCGTCTGAAACTGCCCTATGTCGGTTCGGTAGGTGCACTGGACATGGTGAATTTCTGGGCAATGGATACGGTCCCGGAACACTATCGAAGTCGCTTGCTTCATCCGCACAACCCTAATGTCACGCTGATGCGGACCACTCCCGAGGAGTGTCAACGCATCGGCCAATGGATTGGGGGCAAACTCAATCGTATGGAAGGTCCGGTGCGTTTCATGTTACCTGAAAAAGGGGTTTCCGCTCTGGATAGAGAAGGTGGTCTGTTTTACGATCCCGAAGCAGACACGGCTTTATTCAGCGCTATCGAGGATACCGTGGAGTGGACTACCGCCAGGCGTTTGATACGCCTTAGCTGTCATATCAATGACCCTGAGTTTGCCCATGCAGCGGTTGCCGCTTTCAGAGAGATTGCCGCTTAGTATTGTGTCTCATCTGCGTCGCTAGTTGATCGTCACTATGGCCACGCTTACCGGAATCGATAACAGTAACGGGTGGTCAGTAAGCGAGCTTGGTATCCGATGGCTGTTTAACTCGCGACTAGACACACGCGACGCGCTACTTTTAGTGGAGATCACAGATGACCAAAATATTTGTAAGTGCAGTTATAGACGCCCCGATCGACCAGGTGTGGGCTGTTATGCGGGATTTCAACGGCTTGCCTGACTGGCACCCGCGGTTTTCACGCAGTCACATCGAGGATGGTCTGCCGAGCGATGCAATCGGTTGTATCCGTAACTTCGACATTGCCGATGGTGGCGGAACCATCCGCGAGAAGCTGTTGATGTTATCCGACAAGGAGCACAGTTTTGAGTATTGCATCCTCGACTCGCCCTTGCCGGTGGAGAATTACGTTGCGAAGCTCACGCTGATCCCGGTGACGGTCGGCAATAAGACCCTGGGTGTTTGGACGGCGGAATTCGATATGACTGATGATACGGAAGCCGAGGTAATCGATGCCGTAGCCAACGGCACCTTCGGCCTTGCTTTTAAAGTGGTGAACGAACGGCTTAACTCAAATAGATAGATCTTTCCACAAATTAAAAATTTATTACTACGCTGCCGTTACCTATGTTCCCCCCGTTAGTGGTAGATCCACCCCCTGACAACCCAGAACCACCTCCTCCACCTCCTCCTTGATTTGTGCGGACTGCACCGCTGCCACCACCAACATCTCCACCGCCACCCCCACCGCTTCCAGTCCCGGCTCCAGGTGTTCGGGCCACACCATTGCCGCCATTAGGGCCACTACTACTCATGCCACCCCCGCCAAAACCCGGGGTACCACCGCCTCCGCCATTTCCACCGCTTTGTCCACCGCCGGTAGCGCCACCTCCCACTCCTGCCCCACCGTTTGTGCCACTTCCGCCACCATCGCCACCATCTCCCGCTGTATTGTTTCGCTCACCGCCCCCTCCGCCGCCGCCGCCAGCAACGCAAAGAGGTGTACCACCGCGTGTTAAAGCAGAAGCACCACCGCCTCCGCCACCGCCACCGCCAGGAGCGGGCCCAGTTGTGGGTACGCCTCCGCCATCTCCACCAGCACCAAAACCAACACCTCCAGCACCGCCACCGCCAACTACACCGTCACCTCCTTGACCACCAACAAAAATGGTTAGTGTTTCACCTGGCGTGACCGCTACGGTATCTGTTGTTCGACCACCTTGCCCACCTGTTCCTGCAAGTGCACCTGAGCCATCAACTCCGTTTCCTCCAGACGCACCTAGGGCGGTCAGTGTGATTTGAGTAACTCCTGGTGGTACAACCCAATTTAAAGAGCCTGGATTAAGGAAACTAACTGTTCCTGATGCAGGACCAGTTGTTTGAGCATGGGCGGGTAAAACAATGATATCTACAATAGGTCGTGTCCATTTTTCTGGCAGGGTTCTGCCGGCAATTATTGTGCCACTCCCTGCGAGTATGGATTTCATTACTCTTCTACGAGAATTGCGTGACATGTCATTTACACGATCGAAGAATGCGAGAGGGGCAGTCGCATTTATGAGTAATGTTCGAATAACAACACACGATGCTTAACACCGCCAATGGTGTCTTCAGCCGTATCCTAGATATACGGCAATGAGACTGCATAGTCTCAATCATGGCGTTAAACGGGTGAGTGACCT